>CALRRX020000269.1:0-5329 GCA_943370675.1 Reyranella massiliensis 521
CAGCGAATCACTACTTTCAGACCGAGAGACTTCTACACCACCACCAACTACATTTACGAAGTGGATATTTTGGTTCTGAACTTATCCTATGCAATCAACGGTTCTAAAAACCGATCAAAGTTTGTCAAAAGTGAGTTTGGAGAAAAAGAATTCTGAGTCGGTATTTCGGATCAAAAACATGGTCTGCCCCCGCTGCATCGAGGCGGTAGAGGGTATATTTTCTCTCATGGGAAAACCCGCACAGGTCACTTTGGGTGAGGCCAAGACTACCACTTCATTTTCAGAAGAGGAAAAAGAGCTTCTGAAAAAAAACCTCTTGGAAAAGGGATTTGAACTTTTGGGAGATGCGAAGTCCGCTTTGATTTCTCAAATCAAAACAAAAATCGTGGAGCTCGTCCATCATCAGGAAAATCCACTCAACGAGAACCTTTCCTCTTTTTTGGCCAATTCTCTGGAACAGGAATACAGCCAACTGAGTAGGCTTTTCTCATCTGTGGAGGGAATGACCATAGAGCGGTATTATACTCGACAGCGGGTGGAAAAAGTGAAAGAATTGATTTTTTACGGAGAAAAAAGCCTATCAGAAATTGCTTTCCAAATGGGCTACAGTAGCGTAGCCTACCTCAGCGCCCAATTCAAAAAAGAAACCGGAATGACTCCCAGTGAATTTAAAAGCACGGGAAAAGCGAATAGGAAAAACTTAGATGAAATCTGAGTTTTTCCATAATAACCTTAATTGTTCAAGTTTACCCGGTCTACAGTTTTATTGACAAGTGAGTCAATTCTTTTGGTGGATTTATTGACAAGAGAATCGATGGTTCCCACTTTTTTCATCTCCTTGTTGATCAGGGAATCCAGCGAATTCACCTTATCCAACTCCTTATTGACTAAGGAATCCAGCTTAAGGGCTTTATCATTCACCAACTTCAGCTTGTCGTCCAGCTTTTTTTCCAAATCTCCACAAGAAGAAATTACCAAAAGAAGCCCAATGAGAATTGGAGAAACAAGGAAGGACGAGGATTGAGTTGGAGAGTTCATGTTTGTGGAGGTTATGCCTGTTAGTACGGCTTAGGAAAATGCATGTTTTCTACCTCACCCTTTTTGATGAAAATACACCCAAATTGATTTTATGGATGTTATAAAGAAACCCATTTGCGGTACAAAATCTTATAAACTTTTGACCATAAACTGTAATACTTCCGCAGTGTAGATCCTTCATCTTTGTATGGTAAAAAAGAAAAGCGACATGAATTCAATGGCCTCTGCTCTTCACAAGCAAACTTTTCCCGTCACAGGCATGACCTGTGCAGCGTGTGCGTCAAGCGTGGAAACCATTCTTCAATACACCGACGGAGTTCATTCCGCTTCTGTCAACTTTGCCACCAATACTGTTCAGGTCGAATGGGATAATAGACTCACTCCCGAAAGTATCAATCAAGCCCTTCAGGATGTGGGCTACGGCATCATCATTAGCGAAAAGGCAATAAGTGAAAGCGTGCAGGAAGAGCAGGAAAAGAATTATCAGGCCGTAAAAAAGCGCACCATTGGAGCGGCTTTGCTGACCTTGCCCGTTTTTATTTTGGGAATGTTCTTTATGGATTGGGAACCGGGAAAATGGATCAGCATGGTACTGAGTATTCCGGTGCTGTTCTATTTTGGAAGACACTTTTATGTAAATGCATGGAAACAAGCCAGTCACCGAAAAGCTAATATGGACACCTTGGTTGCGCTGAGCACCGGGATTGCTTTTCTCTTTTCGGCTTTCAATACCTTATTTCCGGAATTTTGGCATGCTCAGGGTATTCATCCACATGTCTATTATGAGGCTGCTACGGTGATTGTGGTGTTTATTTCCTTCGGAAAATTACTGGAGGAACGGGCTAAATCTCAAACCGGAACCGCGCTGAAAAAGCTGATCGGCCTTCAGCCCAAAACCTTGACCCGAATCCAAAATGGCCAAACTCAGGAGATCAAAATCGAAGAAGTCCAACTCGGAGACCGCATTCTGATCAAACCCGGTGAAAAAATCCCGGTTGATGGCAAAGTCGTGGCTGGAAGTAGTTTTATCGACGAAAGCATGATCAGTGGAGAGCCTATTCCCGTGGAGAAAAAACCAGAGGACGAGGTATTTGCCGGAACCATCAATCAGAAAGGAAGCTTAGAAATCTTGGCTGAAAAAGTGGGAGCGGCCACCCTACTTTCCCAAATTATCCAGCGAGTCCAGGAAGCCCAGGGAAGCAAGGCTCCTGTACAAAAGCTGGTGGATAAGATCGCCGGGATTTTTGTGCCCGTGGTTATGGGCATCGCCCTATTGACCTTCGCAATTTGGATGCTGGCAGGCGGAGAGAATGCCTTTTCTCATGCCCTACTTGCAGCGGTTTCAGTACTGGTCATTGCCTGTCCCTGTGCTTTGGGCTTAGCGACCCCCACAGCTATCATGGTAGGTGTTGGTAAAGGTGCGGAAAACCAAATCCTCATCCGAGATGCCGAAAGTCTGGAGCTCGGTCATCGGGTGAATGCTATTATTTTGGATAAAACAGGGACGATTACTTCTGGAAAACCATCTGTGGTGCGTGTAAAGTGGTCATTGGTCAGTGAGCAGTCGTCATTGCGAGCGACGCAGGAGCGAAGCAATCTCTTAGCTGATGATCAAAAAGAAGTTGTAAGTGGTAAAGAGTCAATAGTAAGTAGTGAAAATAACCACTTACCACTAACCAATAACTACTTACAAACTTTACTAGCTATTGAATCAAAATCAGAGCATCCCCTAGCCGAGGCCGTAGTTAAGTACCTCAAAGAAAAAGATATAAAGCCGACCGATTTGGAAAGCTTTGAAAGTATCACGGCAAGAGGTGTTAAAGGTAAATATGATGGAAAAACCTATTTCGTAGGCAATCAAAAACTGCTGAATGAAAACGGGATTTCTATTCCGGAAGAACTCCAATCGGAAGCCATTGCTTGGAGTGAAAAAGCCCAAACGGTGATTTGGTTTGCCGATGAAGAAAAAACACTAGCCATCTTGGGCATTCAGGATCAGATTAAACCAAGTTCAAAATCAGCAATTCAAAAACTTCAACAATCTGGAATTGAGGTGTATATGCTGACCGGAGACAATCAGCACACCGCCAAAGCAGTGGCGGAGGAAGTTGGAATTGTCAATTTCAAAGCCGAGGTGATGCCTTCTGATAAGTCAGACTTTGTCAAATCACTTCAGGCAAAAGGAAAAGTGGTAGCCATGGTTGGAGATGGGATCAATGACTCTGAAGCTTTGGCTCAAGCCGATGTGAGCATTGCGATGGGTCATGGTTCGGATATAGCCATGGACGTGGCCAAAATCACGCTGATCACTTCAGATCTGGAAAAAATCCCACAAGCATTCCACTTATCTCACTTGACGATTAATGGAGTCAAGCAAAACCTCTTTTGGGCCTTTATTTACAACGTGGTTGGAATTCCGATTGCCGCCGGATTGCTCTACCCTATCAATGGTTTCTTACTTGATCCCATGATTGCCGGAGCAGCCATGGCCTTTAGTTCAGTGTCGGTGGTGATGAACAGCTTAAGATTGAAAAATTCAAAAATCTGATGAGGATTTACGATTTCAGAATTACGATTTACGACGGTTAATAGAACTCCAAACCTCTATTCAAAACCAAATATTTCCTATCTCCTTATCTCTCTATCTTAAACTTTAAAACTATCTAAAAAGATGAATGTCTTAAAATTCAAAACCAACATCCAGTGCACCAACTGCTTATCCAAAGTCACTCCGAAGCTTAATGATCAAAGCGGAATCAGTTCTTGGAATGTGGATCTTACAGACCCTGATCGAACCCTTACTGTAGAAACTGAAGCCCTAGAACCCGAAGACATCAAAAAGGCAGTGTTGAAAGCGGGATTTATAGCGAATGTGAAATAAAAGACGCAAGACAATAGACGTTAGACACAAGATTTTAGAAGTAAGTTGTTTAATGCACATTGAATGATTTGCGCTGAAACTTTTCCAAAGTTCTAAACTTTGGAAAAGTTGGGTTCAGGAATTGAATCGCAAAGTCTAACTTCTTATGTCTAGCACCTTGTGTCTTGAATCTAAATTTGAACTTCCCAACCAAAATTCCGTACTTTTGAACCAGTGAAAACGCTTGTTTCCATATCGCTTGCCTTTTTCGTGCTCTTCTCCACCATCGGGATGGCGAAGACTACGCACTTTTGCATGGGCCATGAGATGAAATCAGAAATAGGTTTTGGAGAAAAGCATTTGGACTGTGGCATGGGCATGCCTATGGATCACAACGAAAATGACGAGGATGATCATCAGGATTCCAATTCCTGCTGCGAAAACATCACCGAACACCTTCAGGTCGATGATGATGTCCAACTGAAGAAGTTTGAAGCCAAGATTCAATTTAATTTCGCTGTTGCCTTTTTTGAAGTTTTTTTATTTGGAGTAGACCTTCTTACTTCAGTAGATTCACAAGTCACCTACTATCTATCCCCAACCCCACCGGAAGATTTACATCTTCTGTTTGAATCACTCCTGATCTAAGTCAAATGTTTGGCAGGATGATTCCTGCAAGAATGTAGCCTATCGCGATATGCGATTGGCATAAATCTCTATTCAAACATTTGATTTATGATTAATCGAATCCTCAAGTATTTTCTTGAAAATAAACTGGTTACGGTCCTTTTTCTCCTCCTTATCATAGGCTGGGGAATCGTCACCGCACCTTTCAACTGGAACGTGGGCTTTCTACCACGAGACCCGGTGCCCGTGGATGCCATTCCCGATATCGGGGAAAATCAACAGATCGTCTTTACCGAATGGATGGGTCGATCCCCTCAAGATGTCGAGGACCAAATTACCTATCCACTTACCACCTCTTTGCTTGGACTACCTGGAGTAAAAAGCGTTCGTTCCAGTTCTGCTTTCGGGTTTTCGAGCATCTACATCATTTTCGAAGAAGATATCGAATTTTATTGGAGCCGTTCGCGCGTCCTAGAAAAACTCAATTCCCTTCCCTCTGGGCTTTTACCTGAGGGCGTGCAACCCAAACTTGGACCGGATGCTACGGCTTTGGGTCAAGTCTACTGGTACACCCTCGAAGGTCGAGATGAAAACGGTACTCCAACTGGCGGTTGGGACCTACACGAGCTACGGACCATACAAGATTACTATGTTCGCTACGCGCTGACAGCTGTGGAAGGCGTAGCTGAAGTCGCTTCTGTGGGTGGCTATGTCAAAGAATACCAAGTGGATGTGGACCCTGCTGCTCTAAAAGCATATGGCGTCACCTTAATGGATGTCATGGAAGCCGTGAGAAAATCCAAC
>CALRRX020000270.1:0-5329 GCA_943370675.1 Reyranella massiliensis 521
GACCAGAAGGCAGAGCTCCGAAGGAATTTACCCCAAGACCCGAGCGAAGAGAACCTAGATCTGAAAGGGAGCCTAGGCCAGAGCGGGAACCTAGACCTGAAAAGGAACCTAGACCTGAGGCAAAGGAGCCTAGACCTGAGAGAAAAGAAGTCACTGAAACTACTTCCGAAGAATCTAAATCCTTCCGTCCTAGAAGAAGGGTGTTTGAGGAAGTAAATGTCTCGGAGACCGTTTCTGAAGAAACGCAACCCGAGCAAGTGGTAGTTTCGGCTCCTCAGGAACAAAGAGCTCCAAAACAAGAGGCAGAGATCGAACTTCCTCGAAGAAAAAACTTCAAATCACAGGATGAAGTCATGATGCCTTCGGCGGAGACTATTCCAGGACCTCCACGTAAAAAACCATTTGTTAGCCCAAGAGAATTCGATGGAGTAATCGAAAACGAAGGAGTTTTGGAAATCATGCAAGAAGGCTACGGGTTTCTTAGATCCTTGGATTACAACTACCTCGCTTCGCCTGACGATATTTATGTATCTCCAAGTCAGATCAAACTTTTTGGACTCAAGACTGGCGACCATATCAAAGGCTCTATCCGTCCTCCTAAAGAAGGCGAGAAATACTTTGCCTTGCTCAAATTGGGAACCGTAAATGGCAAGACTACCGATGAAATCCGTGACCGTGTACCTTTTGAGTATCTGACCCCACTTTTCCCGGAAGAAAGACTCAATCTCTCTACCAAGGCAGATGGCTATTCTACGCGAATTCTTGATCTATTTGCTCCTATCGGAAAAGGACAACGAGGAATGATTGTAGCCCAGCCAAAAACTGGTAAGACTGTACTTTTACAACAAATCGCCAACGCGATCACTGTCAACCATCCTGAAGTTCATTTGATGATCTTATTGATTGACGAAAGACCGGAAGAAGTGACGGACATGGCGCGTTCTGTGAAAGCAGAAGTAATTTCCTCCACTTTCGACGAGCAGGCAGAGCGACATGTAAAAGTGGCCAATATCGTCCTAGAAAAAGCCAAGCGAATGGTAGAAGTAGGTCACGATGTGGTCATTCTTCTTGACTCTATCACCCGCTTAGCCAGAGCCCACAATACAGTGGTACCTAGCTCTGGTAAAATCCTTTCCGGTGGTGTGGATGCCAATGCGCTTCATAAACCTAAGCGCTTCTTTGGTGCTGCTAGAAATGTAGAAAATGGTGGTTCACTCACCATCATCGCCACTGCACTTGTTGAGACAGGTTCAAAAATGGACGAGGTAATCTTTGAAGAATTCAAGGGTACCGGCAACATGGAACTTGCCCTAGACCGCAAGCTCGCCAACAGAAGAATCTATCCATCTATCGACGTACTCAGCTCGGGTACTCGAAGAGAAGACCTATTGATGGACAAAGAAGAAATGCAACGTGTGTGGATTCTGAGAAAGCTGATGAGCGACATGACCTCGCAAGAGTCTATGGAATTCCTACTTCAGCGAATGAAAGGAACCCGAGACAATGCAGAGTTTTTGATCAGCATGAACGGGTAACATCCGTCAGTTTAAAATCTAATTACCAAGCCCTTGAGAAAAATTCTCAAGGGCTTTTTATTGTTAACTGGGTGTTCTTCTAAGAAAAACTGAAAATGATATTAAAAGTCTTTTTTTGTATATAAAAAGAATTTTGTTTTTTGGCAGCACTTTATTTAATACTGCATTATAAATTTTTAAAACTATTATATTTTTATTTTTAATTATTTACAATATTTTATTTTGTTTTATGCGCGTCTAGTCGAAAATTAAATATTAAGTCAATAATACCTTTTATTACGTTTTTAAAGCTTTTTAAATCATATAATTTTTAGAAGTCCATCTTAAAAGAAATTAATATTATTAAAATCTAATTTTTTATAATTTTATTCATATTTTTAAAAATGAGGAGTTATAACTTTTTGGATAAGTAGAATACAAAATAGTATCTTTGAAATACGGTTTTTTGCATTTCAAAATACTACATGAGCAATATCAAATACCTCCTGTTAATTTTCTTCACTGGCATTTTCTCTGGAATTGTAGTGGGACAGACATTTACCTATAACGGAGGTAGTGGTTGCTCTTTTAATTCCACCAGTTCTTCTTGCTGGACAAGAACAAATACTTGCAGCAATAATAACTCAGCTATCCCTCTAGCTTCAGCAATTTTCAATAAAACCAATGGCTGTCCTGTAGTATTGATAATCAATGCTGACCTTACAATTCCTGGAAACGTCTTGATGGGGGGTGTGTTTGATGAGATTATTGTACAAAATGGTGCAACATTAACTTTTTCAGGAAATGTTACCCTCGATAAAAACCAAGACATGACTTGGGACATGAAAAACGGAGGCAAAATTGATGTTCAAGGAACCAGCGGTATTCTTTTGGATGCTGGAACTACAACCTCTCTTAACTTGAAAGGAGACAACACTTACAGTTCTGTAGAATCAAGGCTAACCACTACCCAAATTAACTATGCGAATGATGTGAGCATCAACATTGGTAATGGTGCGGCAATGATTGTTACGGGTGACAGCTTCATTTCAGGAAAAGATGTGTCTTTAAACATCAAAGGTTTTTTCCGTACTGGAGGAAGTATGAAAATCTCGGGCAATAATGCTAGAGTAAATGTGAATACGCCAGGTATCGCCATTATAAACCAGCATTTTGAACTTAGTGGCCAAGGAGGAATCAAAGTAACCGGAACGAGCGAGGTGGAAGTTGGAGGTGATTTGAAAGTAGTAGGCAATGCCCTATTTGATGTAGAAAGTACCTCCTTCTTCAGAGTTTGTGGAACACATTCAAGCTCTGGAAATTTTACAGGAGAAGTTGCCAGTAAAATTCAGGTTGGAAATTGTAGAATTCTACCCATTGGATTGGCGCAGTTTGATGTAAGATTCCGAGCAGACGAAAGAAAAACTGAAATCTTCTTTTCAACAGCTAAGGAGTGGGAAGCTTCTCATTTTGAAATAGAGCGTGCAATCAATCAAGTGGAAACTTGGGAAACCATAGGATCAAAAGAAGCAGTAGGCTATAGCGACAAAATCACCGAATACGAATTTCAAGACCAAACTGTACCTGCTTCGGGTGGGATGGCTTACTATAGAGTGAAACAACTCAACCTTAAAGGTGAATTTATTTACAGCGAAGTAAAGTCAACAAAGATTGATCCTGTAAAAGGTAGTAGCTCATGGAAAGCCTATCCTAATCCGAGCAATAAAGGGACGTATATCCATTTAGAATTGATGGATAACCTTACAAAAACAACAGGTCAAATATCTGTTAAGATTTCGGATATGGTTGGTACAGAAGTTTCCTCAGCGACTTTTCAAAATGCAAAGCAAGTTGAAGAATTTGTTAACCAACACCTCACAAACAAAAATCCAGGGTTATATGTACTCAACTTATCATGGGAGGGTAACTCTGAAATGACAAAGCTTTTTATCAGATAATCTGATCACTTTTTGGCTACTTAGAAATTAAGTAATTAGACACTTCGGATTTTAATTTCTGGGAATTAGAGGAGTTATACTATCTAATACACTTCAACCCTATTCAATATTTTTGCCAATAAAAAATAAACAGTTCTTTTAAAGATCCTGAATTACCAGATATACAATCTACCTACAATCAACTTTTTAATTTTTATTTAAGCGTATATCCGATTTCTTACCAGTAACCAATTCTTACATTGTTCACCTTGGACTTAGTTCACCAACTGTAGTTCCCTGACCGTTCCGTTGGATGTTTTTAGGTATGGAGGGAAGCATAATGGAGATACGCAGTATTTTCCTCCCCTTCTATCATTATTCTTAATCCAGAGGCCGAGTTCGTTCACTTAACCGACCGAAGTGTCAAAGCCCTATTGATCTACAGGCATCATGGCGGATAATCGAATTCATTTTGATCGTGAAATGATCCATTTTTCTAAATCTTGCAATAAAGTGAGAATTAAAGTTCTTTTTCATAATCAGCATACTGCTGAAAGACATTTATGGACAACTACGCATAATGAAAAAGTCAGAAAAACCACTGAAGAATGTTTGAAGACAATCGATAGTTGAAACATAAAATTTGAAAACAACCTGCTAAAAATCTAACGATTAAAAAACCGGCAATTATGTAATAGGTAACGTTACCTAGTTTACTTTTTTGATCTGGTTATTTCAAATCCGTTTTTATTATTTCAAGCTTCGTTTTTCTGCTATCGAAAAATGAATAACCAAAGGATCAGCCATTGGTGCTTTTAAAGAATGAAAATAGCCAACCAAATAAAGAATTCGAAAAATCAGGTTGATGATTTGGATTTAAAAGAGCAAAAATGCCTACCAATCAAATAATTAAGACATTTAATTAACATTTATTATCATTTCATTTAGTATTTTTGATTCCATTTAACCGAAAAACAAATTTCTGAATATCATCTTCATGAAAGCCTCAGTAGTTCTAAATATGAAGGCATTTGATGAAAACTCAATAAATAGATATGAAATGCATATTAATGGATTTTAAATACATTTTTTGCATTATGTACACCATTTATTTGTATATTTGAATTGAATTTCGGGAAAAGCTCCTATGAATCAGTTAAAACAGCTTTTTCGCTCAATTTTTAAGATAACTCCATTGTTGATTGGAGTGGTTATTCTTTTGTCAACTCATCAAGTTACACTCGGACAAACATTAATTGTTCCATCAACTACTCCTCTCACAACCCCGGGTTCCGGCAACTTTACCGTACCTGCTGGGGTAACTTCAATTACGGTAGAAGTTTGGGGAGCTGGGGGGGCCGGTGGTTCTACAGATATAAATGGTGAGGCCGCTGGTGGTGGTGGTGGTGCATATTCTAGAAGTGTAATAACAGTAACACCTGGTCAAGTTATTCCTTTTTATGTTGGTTTTGGTTCTGGTTCAATCAATGCTGGTGAGGATACTTGGTTTGCAAGCACAACTACTTTGCTGGCTAAAGGTGGTAATTCTGTACCAATGAATGGTCAAACTGGAGCTTCTGGAGGATCAGAAGCACTTGGTTTTGGTGACTTTAAACGAAGTGGAGGGAATGGGACTGGCCCAACAAACAATTCAGGTGGAGGCGGCGGATCTTCAGCTGGGATTTTATTAAATGGCACAAACGCATCTAACCAAAATGGGGCTAATGCACCTACGGGAGGTGGAAATGGTGGAACTGGAGCAAACAACTCAAATCCAGGAGGAAACGGATCAGTTCCAGGTGGTGGGGGTGGTGGATCAAGGCGACAAAGTGCCAATCCTGCATTACAAGCTGGTGGAATTGGTGGGAGTGGTCAAAT
>CALRRX020000271.1:0-5293 GCA_943370675.1 Reyranella massiliensis 521
ATTTTTTCAAAAAGAAGCCCCATCTGACCTAGGGCACGATTAGCTCGGATTAGATTACCATTTCCTGCTTCTGACCATTTTCCAGCCTCCATTCCAAAAAGATCAAAGAGCTTTTTGGCGGTATGAGGAAGAAAAGGCTCTGACACAATCGCAAGATTAGCCGCGATGTTCAAAGCAATGTTTAGGATCGTCTTTGTACGAGGCTCGTCAGTTTTGATCTCTTTCCAAGGCTCGGTATCCGCTAGGTATTTATTTCCCATTCGGGCCAAATCCATCACGATAGATAATGCTTCACGGAATCGGTAGCGCTCCAAGGAAGCAGCGATTTTTTCGGGGAATGCCTCTAGTTCTCTCAGGACTTCCTGATCAATTCCTTTCAGCTCTCCTCGCTCTGGCACGATCCCATTAAAGAACTTTTGCGTCAGCACCACTGCTCGGTTGACAAAGTTGCCGTAGATCGCGACGAGTTCTGAGTTATTTCTTCCTTGAAAATCCTTCCAGGTGAAGTCGTTGTCTTTGGTCTCAGGCGCATTGGCTGTGAGCGTGTATCTCAACACATCCTGCTTGCCAGGAAACTCCTGCAAGTACTCGTGAAGCCAAACGGCCCAGTTGCGTGAAGTGGAGATTTTGTCTCCTTCCAAGTTCAAAAACTCGTTGGCAGGCACGTTTTCAGGAAGAACGTATCCTCCGTGAGTTTTCAGAATTGCCGGGAAAATGATGCAGTGGAATACAATATTGTCCTTGCCGATGAAGTGTACCAGTTTGGTATCCTGATCTTTCCAATACGGTTGCCAATCGATGCCTTTTTCGGCTGCCCATTCTTTGGTAGAGGAAATGTATCCGATAGGTGCGTCAAACCAAACGTAGAGCACTTTGCCCTGCGCATCTTTCAAAGGCACGGGAATTCCCCACTCCAAATCACGCGTCATGGATCGGGCCTGCAGTCCGTCTCCAGCTTCCAACCAAGATCTGCACTGACCAAGCACATTATTTTTCCAGTCATCCGCATGGTCTTCGAGGATCCACTTTTTCAGAAAATCTTGGTAACGAGCCAAGTCCAAAAACCAATGTTTGGTATCCTTCAGCACCGGCGTACGTCCGCTGAGTTTGGACTTTGGATTGATGAGTTCGGTTGGACTCAGAGCTGTCCCACATTTTTCGCACTGATCGCCATACGCATGCTCGTTGCCGCACTTAGGGCAAGTACCTTCGATGTAGCGATCGGCTAGAAATTGTCCTGCCTCCTCATCGTAATACTGCTCAGTGGTCTGCTCAAGGAACTCACCCTTTTGGTACAAGTCGGTAAAAAATCCCTGCGCCGTTTCGTGATGAATCTGTGCCGAAGTACGGGAATAATGGTCAAAGCTGATCCCGAATTCCTGAAAGCTGTGCTTCATCATCTGATGGTAGTGGTCTACCACTTGCTGGGGAGTTTTGCCTTCTTTGGCGGCTTTGATGGTGATGGCTACTCCATGTTCATCCGAACCGCAGATAAAAGCCACATCTCGTCCTTGGGACCGAAGGTAACGCACATAAATGTCTGCGGGTACGTAGCAACCTGCCAAGTGGCCTATATGAAGCGGGCCGTTGGCGTAAGGAAGCGCCGAGGTGATGGTGTATCGTTTGAAATTTTTAGCACTCATGGGTGAATAGATGGAAGACGGGAGAAAGAAGACCGAAGTAATGGTTGTCCTGAACTCTAAAATCGAGGTCAAAGATAGAGAAATCGACCGAAGAGCGGGCTAGGCGTTGATAAATTCGTTGCGTGCCTCCTCGGTCAGGATGCCATTGTAAATGATACTGATCGCCTGATCGTAAATGTCCGAGGCAGGGATTTTCATCCCTTTTTGGATCGATTCGGGAAACTGACCGTAAAATTTCGGATCCAATAAGGCCTGTATCGCAGCCGCGTAAAGCATGACAATCAGGCTGACGTTGATTCTAGGATTGACAAGGCCTTGAGCGATCCCCTGCTCGATAAGTTTGGCAAATCTTAAATAAGCCGATTCATTGATGTATTCAGTCAGAGCCGTCCAAATCTCAGGAGCATATTCTCTCAAATCTTCAAAAAGCTCGGGATTGATCGGGGCGAGATGCGTCGCGACCACGGTCAGCGATGACTTGAGTTTGAGGGGAAAAGAAAGGTGCCTATTATCCAAAATCGCCTCTACTTTGGCCGTCAGCTTGGTTTTTAGAACTTGAAAAGAAGCAGAAAGCAATTCCAATTTTCCCGGGTAATACTTATACAGCGTCTTTTTGCTCATTCCCAGATCGAGGGCAATATCATCCATGGTCGTGTGGCGGTAGCCTTTTTGCAAAAATTGCTTGTAGGCCACATCCAGTATTTTTCCTTCCAAACCCAGTTTCTTACTCATAGTGCGGCAAAGATAAGGAGGGTTGTCACGTAGTCAGCTAAAGCTGTTGTCAATGTTGTCGAGTTTTCCGCTGGAGCTGTTGTCTGATTGTCCATGTTGTCCGCTAAAGCTGTTGTCGAGTTGTCCTTGTTGTCCGCTGAGGCTGTTGTCGAGTTGTCGGCTAAAGCTGTTGTCGGGTTGTCCACGAAGAATTTGCTGTTTGACCACTTGACAACTGGAAAACAGGAAGCAGATAACCTGAAAACCCTGGACAACCGGACAACTCTGACAACCGCCGACAACGCGAAGCAGACAACCTTGATAACCTTGGATAACCTGACAACTTTAACAACCTCTGACAACGCGAAGCAGACAACTTGATAACCTGGACAACCGGACAACTTTGACAATCTACGACAACGCAAAGCCGACAACCTACCAACCCCCATACTTCCTTCCAAAAACTTTCCATTGTCTACTCAATCCTTCTAATTTTACCACACCTAATTTTTACCACCCATGATTCACGCCGAAGCTGCTGCACGTATCGCCCAACTGACCAAAGAGATCAATCACCACAACCAACTCTATTACCAAGAAAGCCGGATTGAGATCTCGGATTATGAGTTTGATCAGTTGCTTGAGGAGTTGGTCAAGCTAGAGCATGAGTTTCCTGATTTGCTGAAAAGCGACAGTCCAAGTCAGCGCGTAGGTGGCACGATCACCAAGGAGTTTCAGACCGTGGAGCATGAATACCGCATGCTTTCTCTGGGAAACACCTACACCATAGAGGAATTGACGGCTTTTGATGAGCGTGTGGTCAAAGGACTCGGTAGCTCAGATTATGAGTATTTCTGCGAAATGAAATTTGACGGGGTGGCGATTTCATTGGTTTATGAAAACGGCCAACTCGTGCGAGCTGTCACCCGAGGCGATGGCACCAAGGGCGATGACGTCACGGCCAATGTCAAAACCATCCGAAATATCCCCTTGAGCATCCATGCTGCCAATGTGCCGGCGAAGTTTGAGGTGCGCGGAGAGATCTTTTTACCGCTCAAAGAGTTTGAAAAAATCAATGCTGAGAAAGAAGCCAAAGGGGAAGCGCTAATGGCAAATCCGCGAAATGCTGCTTCGGGAACTCTAAAAATGCAGGACAGCAGCGTGGTCGCCAAGCGAAGGCTGAATTGCTACTTCTATCAGCTTTTGGGAGAAACCATCGGCGTAAGCAAACATGACGAAGCGATTCACCTGATTGAGAGTTGGGGATTCAATGTCTCTCCGACTTACAAAAAAGCCAGCAACATCCAGGAGGTCTTGGAATACATCGAGGAATGGAGAGAAAAACGTTATTCTCTACCCCTAGATACCGATGGTGTGGTCCTCAAAATCAACGATTACGATCAGCGGGAAGAACTCGGCTTCACTGCCAAAACACCGCGTTGGGCGATTGCTTATAAGTACAAGGCCGAAAGTGCAGAGACAGAATTGCTCTCGATCACTTACCAAGTAGGCCGAACAGGCGCGATCACCCCTGTGGCCAATCTTGCTCCCGTTCAGCTTGCGGGGACGACCGTGAAGCGTGCCTCCCTGCACAATGCCAACGAGATCGAGCGACTGGATATTCATGAGAGGGATTTTGTCTTTGTAGAAAAAGGCGGGGAAATCATCCCAAAAATCACTGCCGTCAATCCCACCAGAAGAAAACACGGAGCACCTCCGATTCACTACATCACAAACTGCCCGGAGTGCAGTACTGGTCTGATCCGAAAAGAAGGAGAAGCCAAGCACTACTGCCCTAATGCGGTGAGCTGTCCTCCTCAGGTCTTGGGAAGGATCGAGCACTTTGTGAGCAAACGAGCGATGGACATTGACTCTTTGGGGACAGAGCGAATAAGAGGATTGATCGATCAGGGTTTTGTTCGAAGCTATGCCGACATTTATGAGCTGGACTCCAAGCAGCAGGAACTCTTGGGCCTAGAAATGAGCCAAGATCAATACGAGCGAGAGGTTTCCGGATTGCTTTACATTTCTCTGGAAAAGGCGCTTTTTGCCCTCACAGAAGGGATTCCAGCCAAGCAGATTCAGGATTTCTTACTTGAAAACAATCACCTCCCACTTCGCGATCGCCTTCGGGCCTTTCAGGCTCAGATTCGAGCTTGGAAGAAAAAAGTACCGGCCAACGTGGGTATGGTTGATTTTCTACTCCAAAATCTCGACTCCCATCAGGAACTGATGAAAGTGGAAGATTACGTACCTGTAGCCGTGGTGCTAGAGATCTTTTTGGGCAGAAGAGTGGAGTTTGATCGGGTTCTGGAAGCCAGTAAAAAGCACGGAACAGTTCATACCATCCTGTTGGAACTGCAGCTCAATCTTCCTGACGAGATCAACGAGCGCATCAAAAAACTAAAAGCAAATACCTTCCAGGAGGGCGTCATTTCCAACATGATGGAAGGAATTTTTAAATCAAAAGAACAGCCATTTGAAAAAGTACTCTTCGCAATCGGGATACGAAATATCGGGGAAAACACCGCTGTACTCTTGGCCAAGCATTTCGGCAGCATCGAAAAATTGCAGGAAGCCACAACAGAGCAACTGCTGGAAATCAATGGCGTAGGCGAAACCTTGGTGCACAGCATACGGGAGTTTTTTGCGCAGCCTGAAAATCTGGAACACCTGTCAAGACTGAAAGCACAGGGCCTAAAGTTTGAAATAGAAGAGCGTGAATCGACTCAACTCGGGACAGCTTTGGCGGGCAAACGAATCCTCGCCTCCGGCAAACTCCAAAACTTCAAGCGAGACGAAATTGTGGACTTTGTGCAAGCCCACGGGGGGCAATACATTTCCTCAGTCTCCAAAAACCTTGACTTCATCATCGAAGGTGAGGAAATGGGGCCCAGCAAGAAGGAAAAAGCTCAAAAGCTGGGAGTGCCGCTGATTTC
>CALRRX020000272.1:0-5293 GCA_943370675.1 Reyranella massiliensis 521
CTAAATGACTCTTATTTCCGCATCAATCGGGAGTTTTACCGCCATTTTGAGAAAATCGCCCAAGCCTTGAGCCTTCGCTATTTCGGCGTGGAATTGGGGAAAAAGCAAAAAAACGAGTGGATTCCCAGTCACGAATGGGCGCTTTCCATTTTGCCTAAAAATGGCTTCTCTCAAGTCGAACTAAATCATGATCAAGCCTTGGATTTTCTGAGAAAAAACGATCAATCCTTTGATGACCTGCCCAAAGGCTGGATCCTTTTTACCCACCAAAACTTGCCCTTAGGCTGGGGAAAAAATCTCGGAAACCGACTGAATAACTATTACCCAAAAGAATGGCGCATCCGGATGTGATTCAATCATTCTTTTATGAAATCAAATCTTGCCCACTTTTTCCGGTGACGGAGTTCGTCTCCCATCCCTAAAAATGGAGTCAGATAAATCAGTTTTTCTACCCGTACTTCGTGTATCCCTGCAGGTAAATGAGCGATCGGAATTTGACCAAAGAGGGCCTTTTGGCCTGTCAATCCAGCTTGGACCTTCGACCACTTTTTGACTTCTAACAGAGAATCATTCACAAAAATCCGATACTGGTCTTGGTAGGTTTCCAATTTGTTCCACTGAATGGAATCTTCGTTCAAAAGCAACTCATTCATGCGGGTTTTTGAATTCTCTTCTCTTTTATAATGGGGTAAGTAGATATTCAACGTCTCAGAATTGACTGTTTTTTGAGTAGTCCAAATCCGGGCAAAGCGATTTTTTTCGGAATTGTATTCTTCAAAATACCCCTCATCTTTTGGCCATTCGTATTCAGAGTCATCCAAATTGACATTGATCTCATAGTCACTAAATCCGCTGAGATCAGATGAAATAAAGGGTGCAGAAATTGCCAATAAGAGGAAAGAAAAGTAGGTGAATGCCCATTTGCCCAAATTACTCTGGTAAACCGCACCGATTGTTCCGCTCATACTTTTGCCGATGCTGTGCTTCACTTTGGATTCTTTTTTTCCAAAGGAAGCGATCACCAAAACCAGCATGGATAGCATAAAAATCACATAAACGACCTGAAATTCGAGGTCGAACAGAATGTACAATCCAAGGAGTGTGGACAAATAAAGGGAGATACTAAGGAGGGGTACTGCAACCGATATCGGAAATCCATACAGCATGCTGCACCAGCGCTCCAGTTTGATCAGGTAGGAGTTAGGGTGTGGGTAATCTACATCTTGGGAATATTTGAATAAGTTTTCCTTGATCACTCCTTGAGGAAAAGCATAGGTAATTCCCAGCATACCAGCCCATATAAATCGCATGATCAGGTGGATCACCAAGAAGATTTTGAATACGGTAACTACCAAAGTGGCATAAACTAGCAGCAACTTGCCGGGAATGGCTTCTAATCCATAGTCCTGAATAAGCATGACCGAAAAGTCAAACAGCTTGGAAGGTATGATAAACAGGACTGCTAAAGTGATACCCGAAATAATGACCTCCGGCTCCCAGCTATTTTTTTGCAAATGCTCCAGCCAAGTGAGGTCTTGCTGTCTTTTGTCTGTCTGTTGTTCCATAAAAAAATGGTTAGTATCCTAAAAATGAGATTTTTTCACCCATTCCAAAACTTTTTCCCTGGGCAAGGCTTCGATTTTACGGGTATCTTTTCCGACCATCGTCTCCGCTGCAAAAAGTGAATTGATGATGGCCTCCTCGGTAGCTTCGATCACGGCCATAAACAGTGCTGTCATGTCTTCGTTTCCAAGAAATTCCGCCTTATGGAGTTGCTGAGAAGGAATCGAATGAGGGATTCGAAGACCCTCGTTAGTCGAAAATGCAATCACATAATCTCCCGATCCATTGGAAGCAATCCCACCTGTTTTGGCTAAACCCATCATGGCTCGCTGCGCCATCCTTTCGAGATTTCGCTCCAATACTGGCGCATCTGTGGCTACCACAATCATGCAGCTCCCATCAGATTTTTCCAAGGCATCTTTAAAGGGATATTTACCGAGCTTTTCACCCACAGGAACACCTGCCACTTGGAGATTTCCTCCAAAATTAGTCTGAACCAACACGCCCACGATGTGCCCTCCTAAGTTCTCAGGAAGTTGACGAGAAGCAGTTCCGATTCCCCCTTTCCATCCAAAGCACACCGTCCCTGTGCCTGCTCCGACATTTCCTTCTTGCACTGGGCCTTCCTTGGCAGCAAGGATAGTCTGAATTACTTCTTCCGAAGAAATATGCATTCCCCGGATGTCATTCAGATAGCCATCGTTAGTTTCTCCGACCACGGCATTGACGGATTGGAGGGATTCATTTCCAGGTTTAGCGAGTGAATAGCGAACGACACCTTCAATACCTGCGGCTACACTCAGCGTATTGGTAAGGATGATCGGCGATTCGAGGTTTCCCAGTTCCTGTACCTGAGTGACGCCAGCCAGTTTGCCAAAGCCATTTCCCACAAAAATCGCTGCAGGCACTTTCTCCTGAAAGAGATTTCCTCCATGAGGTAAAATGGCCGTAACTCCCGTGCGAATGTCTTGTCCTTCGATTTTGGTCAGGTGGCCGACCTTGACCCCAGGCACATCTGTGATGGCATTGAGCGATCCTGTGGGCAATACGCCAAAAGGCACGCCCAACTCGCGGGGCCGGGATTGTGTAAAGCTTTGATGTGTCAAGAACGTAAGGAGTATGGCAGGTAGAACGTATTTCATCGAGTTATGGGAAGTAGCGGTAGATCTCTTTTCGGTGGAGTATTCTTACAAAAATTAATACCTCCCCGTCCAACTCCAAGCCTATCCGATAATCCCCGAGTCTAATCCTGAAAAAATGATTGCTCCCAGCTAACTTTTTTAGATTGGGCAAGTCAGAAAGGGTTGTGGACTCTTGAGCTTTTTCGAGAAGGCTGACTAGTTTTTGATCAAGCTCTTTGTTTTTGATTTTTTTCCAATCCTTTTCAAAAGTCTTATCGATTAGAATTTTCATTTTTCAATTTGCTTAAAAAATCATCTACAGCTATGTGCTCTCCCGATTTACCGGACTCAATCGCATTGGCAAGTGAAATTTCCTCAAGAAGCTCTTCATTGATTACAGAGAATTCAACTCCCAATTTTTTGGCAAAGTCTTTTATCAGGTTGATCTGCTCTTCCGTTGTACTCTTCAAAAGGATCGCTTCCATCAGGATTTTTCTTTAAATATATCCAATTTCAGAAAGAAAACTTTTTTCCAAACCCAACAGTTCAAAAAGTCTTAATCTCTTAAAAGTAAAGATTACTTATCTTAACCCTTCGATTCCTTACTGATAACGAAATGCTCAAAAAACAACGATACGAGGCTTTTATCCAGCATTTTTCCGAAAATATGCCTGTGGCGGAGACCGAACTGGAATACGAAAACCCGTTCCAACTCCTGGTGGCAGTGGTGCTCTCTGCCCAATGCACCGACAAGCGAGTCAATATCGTCACCCGCGAACTCTTCAAGCATTTCCAAACTCCCGCAGACTTTGCTGCTACCCATTTTGATGAGCTTTTTCCACACATTCGCTCGATCTCTTATCCCAACAACAAGACCAAGCACCTGATCGGTTTGGGTAAAATGCTCATCGAAGATTTTGGTGGGGAGGTGCCCTCTACGGTGGAAGAATTGGTAAAGTTGCCTGGAGTAGGCCGCAAAACGGCTAATGTGATTACCTCTGTCGTCTGGCAGCAACCGAATATGGCCGTGGATACGCACGTGTTTCGAGTCTCCAGAAGGTTGGGATTAGTTCCTTTGACTGCCAAGACTCCTTTGGAAGTGGAAAAGCAATTGGTTAAACATATTCCAAAACAATACATCCACAAGGCACATCATTGGCTGATTCTTCATGGCCGCTATACCTGCCTAGCCAGAAAACCCAAATGCGAGGAGTGCAACATCACGCATCTCTGTAAGTTTTTTGAAAAAAATCAGGGAAAAGAAATTAAAGACCAACAAGAAGGCTGATGTGTGGAATTCATCTGATATGGGGAAAGGATGCCAAAAAAGCGTCAATTCAGACGCTGGTCCAAGCCTCGAGCCATCGTGGGCCTGACCAAGAGGCGATTTACTCCCCTTGGCCTGGGCTCTGGATAGGGGTCAACCGCCTGCGAATCCTTCATCCGGGTCCGGATGCAGATCAGCCTTTTTGGACCAAGGACGGAACAGGCCTACTGATCTGGAATGGGGAGATTTACAATTTTAGGGAGCTGAGGAAGATTCTCCAATCTCTTGGTGTGGAGATGGTCACCCAATCAGATACCGAAGTGTTGGTTTATTACCTGAAGTTATTCGGATCCGAAGGGCTCAAGAAAATCCAGGGCATGTTTACCCTCATCTATGTGGATGTGGTTACTAAATCAGTCTTGGTAGCACGCGACCCAAATGGGGAAAAGCCGCTGTACTTTGCTCAAAATCAAGACACGCTCTTCATTTCCTCTGAAACTCGAAGAATAGCCCAAGTGACCCAATCCAAAGCGGACCTGGAGCAGTTGGAAAATTATTTCCATTTCAGAAATCCCGCTCCTGGAAAAACATTTTACAGAGGAGTGCGGGCGTGGAAACCCGGTCGATACAGTCAGATTAATCACCACAACACCTTCCGATGGGATACCCTATCGATCCCCAAATCCAACGAAAAAGTCATCGATAAAGGACTTTTCCAATCCACCTTACAGAGAGTAATTCTAAATCAGTTTCATTCCGATGTGCCAATGGGAGTGATGCTCAGTGGAGGCATGGACAGCAGTTTGATGTATGCCCTTTGGTATCAGCAAACAGGGACATCCCTGCCTGCATTTACCATTCAGGTCGAGAAGAAATACCGGAAAAAATATTCAGACGCCGACGCCGCTACGAGATTTGTTCAGGCTTGTCCAGCCGATCATCACCTCATCGAGATCGATCAGCAAACTGTCCTCGACCACTGGGAGGAATTCATCCGATCTATGGACCAGCCGATCGGAGATTCGGCAGGATTCCTCACTTGGATGATTGGCAAAAAGGCGAAAAACCAAGTGAAAGTACTGGCTTCTGGCGCAGGTGCAGACGAACTTTGGGGTGGTTACCAGCGCCACAAAGCGTTTGATCAATACCTCAACAATCACTCTTTTTGGGTCAGTTGGGCTCCAGCACTCCAGAAACTTCCTTTGGGCAGATCGTGGAAAAAATTCACCTCAGGCATTCGCCCAAGTGCGCAGGAGACTTTTCTTAACTTTTCGGCACTCAGCAATCCGAAAGCGGATCTTTATGCAGATTACCTGAGAATCATGAACCCAAACTTGGAGCC
>CALRRX020000273.1:0-5292 GCA_943370675.1 Reyranella massiliensis 521
TAGGGTTCAGGTCAACTATTTTGAAGGGTGTTACCATAGTCGATAATGTAGTTGTGGCCTCAAATTCCACAATCAGCAAGAATATAATGAAACCCAACACTGTGGTTTGTAACAATTCTTCGGAAATTAAATACATCAGAGATAATATTAAGTGGGAACCAACCTACATTTAAATATTAGTAGAATATTTGAAACATATATTCATTTTCTGGACAGAGCGGCTCAACGAGCAGCGTGGTGGTGTTCATCGAGTGATTCTTCTCTTGCTGAAGCATCTGCCTGCCCGTGGTTTTGATGTTCATTATCTATATACATTGAATGACTATAAGTCTTTTCGGTTATATAATTTAGATCAAAGTCTTGAAGAGGTGATAAGCGTAGAAAATCTAAAGGACTATCTCATTGAACATAATTGTGATATAATTATTGGTCAGGATGCGGGGTTCTCTTCCTTGTTAACTTCTCTTGTCAAAAGAATGAACCTTCCTGGAGTGAAGTTCGTGAGTGAATATCACACCAGTTTCTTATATATCTATAGTAAACTAAATTACAACTTCTTGAAATTCGAGTTTACTCAAAATCCGTCTTTAAGAGCAAAGCTGTTGATTTTTTTTAAATTCATATTTTTTCCTTTTTGGAAGAAACGTGTATGGGAGAATTTGGCTAAGGATTTCAGATACACATTAACTAACAGTGATGTATCACTTTTGCTTTCTGCAAGAGAATTACCAATAGCCAAAAGAATCTTGGGCAATAAGCAAAATGTTCGGTTTGCATCAATACCCAACCCTCTTTCATGGGAAAAAGTAGAAGAAACTACAATTCTTCAACAAAAGAAGAAGGAAGTGTTGGTCGTTTCTCGCCTATATAATCCAGAGAAGAGAATTGACATCGTTTTGAAAGTATGGAGGAAATTACAGGATAGAGGATGTGTTGATGACTGGACTCTCACGATAATTGGAGATGGCCTCCACAAAGATTACCTTATGCAGATGTCTGCTGACATGAAGCTGCGGAATGTTGTTTGGAAAGGCTGGGGCGACCCTAAGCCGTATTATAAAAAAGCCAGTATATTTATGATGACTAGTGTTTGCGAGGGTTGGGGCCTAACGCTAACAGAAAGCATGCAGTCAGGTGTAGTTCCTATTGCATTTGATACCTATCCTGCTCTTCATGATATTATAACGGATGCTTATGATGGTTATATCGTAAAACCGAACGATATCAAAACTTATGCTGATCGTATGCAGTTCCTAATAGAAAATCCGCTCGAATGTGAAAAGATTGCCTTAAATGGCTTGGAGAGCTGTAAGAGATTTTCAACAGAGAAAGTTATGGATAAGTGGGCTGAAATGCTTAACAATTTAGATTAATTGTGACAGGTTTTTTACTATGCGGCCTTGCATTCTTGTATTATGCAGGGAATAGGTTTCAAAACCGAATCTTTTACCCTTCAGTTATTTTTAGTTTAATGTGGGGCATAAATTGCATCTATACCGCTGCAATACTTGGTGGATATGGAGAGAATTTATTTCTTAAGGAGGAATATGTGTATAAGTATATGGATACGTATATTATATACTTTACAATAGTATCCTTATTAGGATTCTCTATAGCGCATAAAATGTACGGAAAAAGAGGAGTACATCTTAGGTTTTCATTAGACTTTATTGACCGTATATTATCAAGGTATAAGTTCATTATGTGGGTAAATTTCTTTGGGGGTATATTGCGTATATTCCTAATGGTAAGTCTTGTGGGCTTTAGTATGGATAATGTAATGAACTATAGATTAGCTGCTAATGAAATGATGAACTCAGGTTCTGGTTTTGTGGGTTTGGTTTTCAGATTGACTGCGTATATACAAATGCTTGCGAATTTTTATGTTGCTCTATATGGTTTACGTGCTGGTTTTGGAAAACTTAATTTTAAAAGCATATTAATAATTTTCATTTTATATGCACCAACCCAAATGGCGACAGGTGGCAGATTGTTTGTCCTATACTTCATTATATTTCTATTTGGAAGTTTCTTTCTTTCTAGAGGAATTTCAATGAAAATAGGAGTAAGGAAGTGGGTTTTTTCTGAAGAAAAATGGGCTATTACTTTCATGTTTGCATTCTTAATATCAATTGTGGTAATAATTGGAATGAGTAGAGCAATTGAAAATGAAATTTATGTAGGAGGAGAATCTTTTGTTGAGAAATTTGCATACATAACAGAAGGAATGTTGGCAACTGAATATATTATGCAATATTACCCTGATGGGTCATTTCAACATAGTAATGGTGTTGAAACAATAGTAAGTGGTACAAACAATTATCTTCAATTTAGAGGTTACTTAAACGAAACTAGAATGAGTAGCTCAGTAATATCTCTTATATTGCCATTATACTTAGATTTTGGTTATTGGGGAAGTTTGATAGTGTGGTTAATAATGGCTGTATTAATAGAATCTCTTTCGCTGCGTTTACTAGCTAAATTGACGATTATACGATTCCTTATAATATCTATTCTTTTAAAAATATGTTATGAATCAGTTATGTCAAATTCAATTCATGATAATATCCCTGTTTATGAATTGATATTACTATTTGCATTATTTTATAGGCCGATATTTGGTAGATTGGAAAGATCTTTATCAAAAGCATGAGGTTCAAAAATATAGTATGGATTGACATTGCTAAAGGAATTGCGATTCTCTTAATGATTATAGGCCATACATCAATACCGACGGTTTTGTCAAACTTCATCTGGGCTTTTCACATGCCATTGTTTTTCATTGCATCAGGTTGGACAACAAATTGGCAAAAGACAGATTTTATAAGTTTTACCAAAAGAAAGTTCCGAACACTTTTAGTGCCTTTTTTTGTTTATTCAATTGTTCTTTTATTCATACAAGTACCTCTTGGATGGGTTGATTTTAAGCATTGGATTCTCAAAGGCTGGGGCGCTTATGCATTATGGTTTATACCTGTTCTGTTTTTTGCTTCTCTTTTCGCAAAACTGATTTATTACTTTAAAAACAGATATCTTATACTTGGGTGTGCCCTTATCTTTGCCTCAATTAGTGGCTTTTTGAGCTTTTATAAGATACAGTTGCCATGGACATTATCTACCGTTCCCTATGCAACTGCGCTTGTTATAGTTGGTTCTGAATTGAGGGAATATAGTTCTAGGATAGCAGAATCACAACTTTGGCATATCTTGATTTTGTTCTTTGTTACTGCAGGTGTTTCATATTTCTGGAGGCTGGATTTATGTTTCAATTCAATATTACCTTTTCTGCCATTGACAATAGGTGCAATAGCTGGAACCTTTATGATTTTTATGGTGTCATCCGGGATTGACAAATATTTTAAATATATGTCAATTATGTTTCAGAAAGTGGGGAAAGAAACTTATTTAATTGTGGCCTTTTCTCAGATAATAATTATGCTACTTAATGAGTATTTCTCTTTAAATGCAGTTCTGAAATACTCTTTTTTGCTACTGTCTCTTTTTGCGTTGAAATACATTAAAGATAGAGTAAATAAACTCGCTAAAGTAAACTTATTATAATGCGGATTTTTCAAACATTTTTGCTGCCAGATGAGTTGGTTGCAAAATTTAAATTGTCGTTTGCTGCCGCAAATTTCTCTCGCAATCTAGTGCAAGGAGGTAGTTTTGATAGAGTTTATTCTTTGATGCCTCTTACGGTAAGAAATGAATTACCTCAGATAAAAGACGTAAGTTATAAAATTGTTTATTCGAATTGGAGAAAGAAGGGGCCTGTTTTTGCAAAATTAGCAATCTTTCATGAGCAGTGGAAGGTTTTCAAGCAAATACAGAGAGGTGGTTCTTTATGGTTTTATAATCTAAATATTATCAACGCTTTCTTGTTTATTTTAATCAAGTTGTTCAAATCATCAATAAAATTGAATATCATAATGCTTGACTTTACTCCTGCCAGGAGTTGGAGGGATCAGAATTATTGGTATTTGAAGCTGATTAATAGAGCAGATGGAATAATCTGTTTAGCCAACTCTTCTTTGTTCAGAATTAAGAACATTGTATTACTTCCTGGGGTGGTACCTCCTGGGTGTGAAGAATATCCTAAAATAGGCAATCTCAATAGAGAATTTTTGCTTTCTGGCGTTATCTCTCCTGCAATTGCTTCAACTCCTATGGTGCTGGAGGCTTTCTCTCGGATGCCTGATTGTATTTTGCATATTACGGGTAATGTGCTTGAAGGAGAAGATATGATTAGAGAATATGCAGCAAGGCATCCTAATATCAAATATCATGGCTCTTTGTCTTTTGATGATTATTTGGGTATTATGCATAGAGTGACATACCAATTGAGTACGCGCAACGAAAGCTATCCAGAGAATCAGTGTAACTTCCCTTCAAAGATTATTGAATCCCTACTTCATAACAGAATTGTGATTTCAACAATTGCATATAAACAACTTGATGCAATAAAATACTTTAAAGTAGATTCAAATTGTGACGCATTCAAGAGGCATGTATCGGAAATATTCAACAAGCCGAATGAGGTTCTGATGCAATATGCAAACCAAGGTGCTCTTGTTACCAAAATGTTCAGTACAGAAGTTTGGAATAAGACCATGACAGATATTGAGAATTATAGCAAATGAAGCTGGTATTTTTTTCATTAGTTCTCAACCATCATCAAGTATATGTAGCTGATGAGTTCTGTAGGCTTTTGGGAGATGATTATGCTTTTGTTGAGACTGCAAAGTGTTTAGAAAACAAAGGTGTAACAGAAGATTATTCCACACGACCATATTTGGTACGTTCTTGGAAATCAAGAAAGGATTACGAAAAAGCAATGTCGCTGGCATTGAATGCGGAGGTATGTGTTTTCAGTGGATATGAAGCATTACCATTCGAGAAAGCACGAATGAGGAAAGGATTGTTCTCATTTGATATGGGCGAGCGTATCCTTAAACGCGGATGGCTGAATCTGGCATCTCCAAGAATCCTAAAGATGGTACTGTCGTATCATCTTGGTGGTTGGAGCAAGAAACCGCTGTATAAGCTTTGTTGCGGCGCTTTTGCTGCCCAGGATCAATATAAATTATGGTCGTTCAAGGGAAAGTGCTTTAAATGGGGGTACTTCACGAAAGTGAAGGAACTTAAAGATGAGAGATTCAAGCTTAACGCATTTGATAAGTCAGTCTCTCTGATGTGGTGTGCTCGTTTTTTGAATTGGAAACATCCAGAGATGGCGGTTAAACTGGCGAAAAGATTGAAGGTTGATGGTTATAATTTCCATCTGGATATGTA
>CALRRX020000274.1:0-5289 GCA_943370675.1 Reyranella massiliensis 521
GGGATCCAATGACATTGGCCTCGATAGAGGTCAGCTCGGTGACACACGGGTGGTCGAGTTCCGAAAGACAGGCAACAAAGTCTTGATGGTCCATAAAAATTACGACTATCGAGCCTACACTGACAATCCTTACGAAGCAAAATCCATCAGAGACGCATTCGCTGAGTCAGCACTTTGGGGATTTGAAGTGGCTAAAATGGAAAATGGAAAAATCTATGTAGATGCCACCAACTTTTTTCTTCAGGATGCCCATGGCGTGGGAGAAACATTAACTAGAAGTCGCCAAGGAAATTACCGAGTGGATGCCAGCAGATCAGGTCTCTACTACCCTACGACCAAAAACTTCCCTAAAAACACGGAAATCGAAGCGACCGTAACCCTCACCGGAACAGGCGCAGGAGCTAACCTAAGATCTGTAACTCCTACTCCAGAGGCTGTCACCGTGAGAATGCGACATTCATTTATTGAACTTCCTGACCTCTATGCCAAGCGTGCATTTGACCCAAGAGCAGGGTACTTTTTCATCAGCTACCAAGATTACACGACTCCGATTGATGAGCCTTTGGTCAAGCGATTCATTTCCAGACATCGTTTGGAGAAAAAAGATCCTTCTGCCAAAGTCTCCGAAGTCGTGGAACCGATCGTCTATTACCTTGATCGCGGTACCCCAGAGCCAGTAGCTTCTGCCTTGATTGAAGGAGGCAACTGGTGGGCACAGGCATTTGAAGCCGCAGGGTTTAAAAATGCTTTCCGAGTAGAGCTTGCCCCTGAAGGCATGGATCTCCTCGATGTGCGGTACAATGTAATCCAATGGGTACACCGCTCTACCAGAGGCTGGTCTTATGGCTCAAGTGTGAGAGATCCTCGCACCGGTGAGATTTTGAAAGGACATGTTTCCTTGGGTTCGCTAAGAGTACGTCAGGATTACCTGATCGCTCAGGGATTGATCCAGCCATTTGAAGAAGGAAAACCTGCCGATCCGAGATTGATGGAGATGGCTTTGACTCGACTGAAGCAGCTTTCGGCTCATGAAATCGGCCACACTATAGGATTGGCTCACAGCTACGCTACTTCTGCCAATGAGCGGTCATCCGTAATGGATTATCCTCACCCAGTCATCACTGAAGATGCCAATGGAAACCTGAATTTCAGCAATTCCTATGATTTGAAAATCGGCGAATGGGACAAATTGGCAATCACGTATGGCTATGGAACTCCAGAACCTGGACAAAGTGAGGCCGAGTTTTTGGAAAAAACGCTTCAAGCGACCTATGCAGCCGGCTATGAATTTATCACCGACTCCGACTCAAGAAATCCAAGTGGTGTACACCCACGCTCCCACCTTTGGGACAACGGTGCCTCAGCAGCAGGCGAGTTGAATCGCTTGCTCAAACTGAGAGAAAACAGGATGAAGACTTTTGGGCTGAATGCCATCAAAACAGGTGAGCCACAGGCTATTTTGGAAGAAGTATTCGTACCACTTTACTTGATGCATCGCTATCAGCTGGAAGCCACCAGCAAACTGATCGGAGGAGTCGATTATACCTATAAAGTCAAAGGCGACAATCAACCTCAGCAAAAATGGATTCCTGCAAAAGATCAAAATGAAGCCCTGAATGCTCTTTTGACGACGATTTCACCATCCCAGCTTGAAGTTCCAGCGCATGTATTGGCTTTGATCCCGCCAAGACCTTATGGCTATACTAGAAACAGAGAGACTTTCCCTGCTCGTACAGGTCCAGTTTTTGACCCGATCGCACCTGCAGAAAATGTGGTAGATGCCACGTTTACTTTCCTATTTGAGTCAGGAAGAATCAACCGAGTGTACCTCCAGCATCTGCAAGACAATTCCTTGCCAAGCCTAGACCAAGTGCTTGCCAAAACGAGTGCACAGGTATTCGCTAACACACTGCCTACTGGCTTACAAAGTGAAATCAAACTGATGACCGAAGCCAAATACGCAGATTATCTAATTGCCCTTTCCAAAAATGCTTCAGCCTCACAGACGGTGCGTGCGATCGTGCGAAAACACCTAAGCCAACTAGCTAAAACACCTACCGGAGCATCTCCTGTACTGCAGGCTCATAGAGAGTATTTAAACCAAAAAATCACGGCCTACCTGCAACTGCCTGAGGAACTCACCCCTCAGCAAACCCTCAATATTCCTGACGGTGCACCAATCGGGATGGAAGAAATGAGTTGCGATTTTGACTTTTAAGAAACACCACAAAGGCCGGCCAAACACCGGCCTTTTGTTTTGGTTATCCCTCTGTTTTTGGAAAAGATTCCTTAGCGTATTCTAATCATTGAGGTAAATTTGCCCAAGCAAAAATTTCTGCCTAATCCCGGCAGACTTCCTAACCGAACCATGCAGACTAACCCACTACTTTCTCCATTTTCCACTCCTTTTGAAACTGCACCTTTTCAGGATATCCAACCCGAGCATTTTCTTCCCGCTATCAAAGAGGCAATCGACTCTGCAAAAAATGAAATTGCTGAAATCAAAGCTCAGCCTTTGCCTACCTTTGAAAACACCATCGAGGCGCTTGATAGAAGCGGAAAGCGGTTGGGAGTGATTTCAGGTATCTTTTTCAACCTTAACTCTGCCGAAACCAACGATCAGATTCAAAAATTGGCAAGGGAAATCTCTCCCCTGCTGACAGAACATTCCAATGATGTGCTATTGGACCAAGAGCTTTTCCAGCGTGTAGCGCAGGTTTTCGCTACCAAAGAAAGCCTCAAACTGAATCCAGAACAGACCACACTTTTGGAAAAAACCTATAAGTCTTTTGTCAGAAATGGAGCCAAACTGAATGGAGAAGAAGCGGATAAACTGAGAAAAATCGATCAGGAACTGGCCCAATTGAGTCTTCTATTTGGGGAGCATGTCTTAGCTGAGACAAATAAGTTTGTCCAATTTGTAGATCAAGAAAGTGAACTCGAAGGGCTCCCTGAGGGTGCTAAAGAGGCCGCCGCACAGATAGCCGAGGAAAAAGACCAACCCGGAAAATGGGCTTTCACCTTGGACTACCCATCTTACATTCCTGTGATGACCTATGCCAAAAACAGGGAGCTGAGAAAAACGCTTTTCATGGCGTTCAACACCAAATCCTCCAAAGGAGACGAGTTTGACAATCAGGAAATCATCCTTCAGCTGCTTCAACTTCGTGATCAAAGAGCCAAGCTATTGGGATTTGGCAGCCATGCGGATTTTGTATTGGAAGAGCGAATGGCAAAAAGTCCGACTACAGTTTTTGAATTTTTGAATTCACTTTTGGAAAAAGCCAAACCAAAGGCAAAAGAAGAAGTGAGTGAAGTGGCTGATTTTGCCAAAAAACTGGATGGATTGGAATCCCTTCAAAAATGGGATTTC
The DNA here is from genome assembly GCA_943370675.1 of Reyranella massiliensis 521. Classification (GTDB taxonomy): domain Bacteria; phylum Bacteroidota; class Bacteroidia; order Cytophagales; family Cyclobacteriaceae; genus Algoriphagus. Next base: position 3,374 of record CALRRX020000274.1, read on the forward strand.
GCCTACTATTCCGAACTCCTCAAAAAGGAAAAGTATGCCTTGGACGATGAGTTGCTCCGCCCCTATTTCAAACTCGAGAATGTAATCCAAGGCGTCTTTGAGACAGCCTCCAAGCTTTACGGACTTTCCTTCAAACCCAATCCTGAAATCCCGGTCTACCATCCGGAAGTAACAGCCTATGAAGTCTACGACCAGGCTGGAGCTTTTGTCTCGGTGTTTTATGCGGACTTTTTCCCAAGATCTGGAAAGAGAAATGGGGCCTGGATGACCTCCTACAAAGGCCAATACCTAGAAAATGGTACAGACAGCCGACCGCACATTTCTATCGTCTGCAACTTTACCAAGCCGACCAAGACCAAGCCCAGTTTGCTCACTTTTAATGAAGTTACGACCTTATTCCATGAATTTGGACATGCACTTCATGGCATGCTGGCCAAGGGAACTTATGAAAGTCTATCCGGCACCAGCGTATTTTGGGACTTTGTAGAGCTGCCTTCTCAAATCTTCGAAAACTGGTGCTATGAGAAGGAATGCCTGGATTTGTTTGCCACTCACTATGAAACAGGCGAATCGATCCCAGCTGAATTGATCGAGAAAATCAAGAATGCCGCAAACTTTCAGCAAGGCTACATGACTGTGCGACAGTTAAGTTTTGGACTTTTGGACATGGCATACCACAGTCAAAATCCGGATGAAATCCAAAGCATTCGAGCATTTGAGCAGGAGGTAATGAAGAAGACCGATTTGCTTCCTAAGGTTGAAGGCACGATGGTGAGTACCAGCTTTTCTCATATTTTCCAAGGAGGCTATTCCTCTGGATATTACAGCTATAAGTGGGCAGAAGTGCTCGATGCGGATGCATTTGAGCTCTTTCAGGAGAAAGGGGTATTTGATCCCGAAACGGCACAGTCTTTTGCAAAAAACATCTTGTCAGCGGGGGGAAGTGAACATCCTTCCGTTTTGTACAGAAGATTCCGAGGAAGAGATCCAAAACCAGAGGCGCTTTTGAAAAGAAGCGGGTTGCTTATTTCTTAATTTGGTTTTTCTATGTTGAAAAACTTTTGAAATCTACCTATGGAAAAGAAAACCCTTTACCTTCCTCCCTATCTCAAGGCCTTGACAGTGATGTTATTCATCATTGTGTTGGTGTATTTGCTGATCATCGGGAAAGGGCTGCTTGTTCCCTTGTTTATGGGTGGATTTTTCGCAGTTCTTTTTACACCACTGAGTAATTGGCTGGAAAACTATCGAGTGCCAAGGGTCGTCACAGGAGTGATTTCTTTGCTTTTGATGATTGGAATTGTCGCTGGCTTGGTCAGCTTCATTATCGCCAATGTGGTGAGTTTTGCCAATGATTTTGAAAATGTGTCTGACCGCCTTACCAGTATCCTAATTCAACTTGAAACTTGGCTTGCAAACTCATTTGGTATGAATGAGAAACTGGCCGAAAAATTCAACTCAGAAGTAATACTGGAATACATCAATAAAAACAGCGGCAGCATTTCGGCTTTTGCCCTCAATGCCATTGGTTCACTTACCGGATTAATTCTTATTCCGATCTTCATGTTTTTCTTTCTCCTTTATCGGGATCACTTGACGATGATGATGGTGAAGATCTATGCTGACAAGGAACCTTCACTGGTCAAGATGCGAATCGTAAGCTTGCGAAGGCTCGTTCAAAACTATATTTCCGGGGTAGGGAAAGTCATGGTAATTCTGGCTGTACTTAATATTTCTGCTTACAGCTTGATTGGAGTAGAGCATGCCATTTTCTTTGGACTTCTGGGAGCGATCCTGAATATCATTCCTTACATCGGTCCGCTTATCGGAGTCATACTTCCGGTCGTATATTCCTTTCTGACCATGGATAGCCTACTTGCACCTGTCTTTGTGCTGATCTCTTACCAGGTCATTCA
>CALRRX020000275.1:0-5287 GCA_943370675.1 Reyranella massiliensis 521
TCCAAGTTCGCGGAATTGCCGACTTTGAATTTTTCTTGATTCTTAGAAAGGTAAGCTGAAAGCTCGCTATCTGAGATGGTTATTTCTGAATCTGCAATCGCGGAAGCGTAAGGGATAAACAATACTGTAGCATCTGCAATTGAATTGGCAGATTTGTGTTCAAGCTTGGCTTCTGCAGTAGTGGCGTATTCAGAGGTGGCGATCAAGTTGTCATACTTGACGCGTTTTCTCGCTTGCGCAAAAAGCTTCTCTTGCTGAGCCCAAGCTGCTTGCTGAGCCGGGTCTGCAGTTTCCAATGACTGAAGGAAAGAGATCAATTGTGTTTTGTCAAATTGACCGGTCTGTGGATTGGTCAACTGCGCGCGAAGCTCTGGTACAATGTTTTTGCCTTGTACCATGTCGATCAGCTCTTGGCTGGAAACTTGAATGCCTAGTTTCTCATATTCCTCATCGAACACTCTCTCCACAATCATGGCTTGCCAAGCTTGTTCTCTTACAGATACCATTTCCGGTTCTGAAGGGACTCTGCCTGTACGCTGCTGAAAGGAGGCTTTGAATTCTTCCACCCTGAGGGCAAATTCTTCAAGAGTGATTTCCTCACCGGCAATTTCTCCGACGATGTTTTGGTTGGTATTTAGCAGGGATGAATTAGGGCTCAAGAGATCGCCGCCCAAAAGAAATAATATCAACCCGCCGGCGATTACACCGATTGCGAGACCTGTCCGCTGTCTTATTTGCTTAATTAACGCCATTGTAGTTACTACGCTTTTTTTGAAGTGTCGCAAAATAATAGCATTAGGGGCGAAATTCAAAATTTAACCCCGAACATTGTCTGAGGTTAAAAAATATCGGAGCCGCTGATTTTCAGCCGAACAGTCTCGATGCGGTGGGCTTGTTTGGTCATGATGGTAAAGGTAAATCCCCCATACATGATTGTTTCACCTTTATTTGGAAGGTTTTCGGTAAGAGAAAGGATAAAGCCCGAGAGCGTTTCAAAATCTCCATAAGGTAAATTCCACCCGTACTTGTCATTGAGATAATCTATTTCCAGTCGGGCACTGAGCAGGTATTCTTGGTCTCCAATGAGCTGCTCGGTAAGCGCTTCATTGTCATACTCGTCATCAATCTCTCCAAATATCTCCTCAATGATGTCCTCCATAGACACGATTCCACTGGTTCCACCAAATTCATCGACCACTAAGGCAAGGCTCTTTCGCTCTTGGATAAATTGGATCAAAAGTTCATTGGCCAAGGCAGACTCAGGGGCGATGATGATCGGATTTAGGATGTCTTCGATAGACTTGGGTTTTTTGAAAAGCTCTAATTGATGGCAATACCCGATCACCTCATCGATCGATTCCCTGTAGATGATCACCTTTGAATGTCCGCTTTCCTCAAATACTTTTTTCAGTTCCTCGATAGAATCGTCCACTTCCGCCGCGACAATATCCGTACGGGGAATCATACACTCTCTTACACGAACAGTTTTGAACTCGACTGCATTGTCAAAAATCTTGGAATCAATCTCGACCTTTCCCGGAGTCCGGTTTTGTCTCATTTGATCTTTGATAAAGGAGTTGAGGTCGGTAATGGTAAACACGGGCTTTTCCTCGTTGTAATCCAATCTCAGCACCTTGGTGATAAATAATCTCGAAAGTCCAACAATCAGCCAAACGATGGGGTACATCAGGTAATAAATCCCCAAGAATGGCAATGCAAAGAAATTGAGCATGCTATTGGGATTGAGCATAAACAAGCTTTTTGGCAAAAACTCCCCGGTAATCAACACCAAAAGCGTGGATAGAAAAGTCTGGGTAATGAGGATGACCGCTTCGTTATTTAAAGATTCAGGAAGAACGCTACGTAAAGCATCGTCCAGCAAAAAAGCCATGAACGTACCGTACAGCACTAGCATGATGGTGTTTCCAATAAGTGTAGTGCCAATAAACTGGCCAGGTTGCTTGATGAATTTGCTTAGCACCTGGCCGCTGAAGTGTCCCTGTTTCTTTTGAAGTTCTATTTGCAGCTTGTTGGCTGAAATGTAAGCAATCTCCATCCCTGAGAAAAAGGCAGAAAAAACCAATGTGATCAAGACATAAAGCATGTAAGTAGAGTCCATGATCAATTTTTCCTCTTGGGTTTTGTGGATTTATTCGGGATATCTGCAGGAGGGTTTTGCTTTTGATTTCTTCTCAATTGAAACCAAAACAAAAGAGCCACCGCAAACATAAATATAGCATAGGCAGATCCAATTCCATTGACCAAGGTCTGGTGAATGCCCACAATGATAAGTGCCAATGAGAGCGAAAGGATCAATGCGTCAAGTAGTTTCATAGGCCTTCTCCAGGTAGCAAGGTGCGGCTATCCCTGACTTTTTTAAGTTGGTAATTAGAAAAGGTGTCGTCTGCTTCCATTCCTGTACCATTGAAAATGGTCTGGCGTTCTTGGATGGTGACAAACTTTTCGGTGTAAATTTTCTTCTGAGCTTGATTCCAAAAAATCTCTTCTGTCTGAAGTCGTTGGTCTTTGATCAAATTGTGGATTTGCACATTTCCTTCACCACGATAGAGATTTTGATCTCTTAGAAAATACCCACGGTCTGCGGTCATGGTTGTCTCCAAGAGCCCATCGGATGTAAAAATCTTAATCTCTATTCCTTCAGGAAACTCCATGTTGCCATTGGCAAAATCCAGCTGCTTGGCAGCTGTCACCTCTGACCGATGGACGGCGGAGTCGCTGTGGAGGATGTGAATATTGACTGCTGAATTGATCGGACCGTCGTATAACTGCACGGATTCGGGATCGATGGATTCCCGACAGGAGACCAGCACACCCCAAATAGACAGGGTAAAGAATAAAATAGAGGCTCTATTCATCGGAGGCAAAGATACTAGGATTGTTTGAACCTAGTAAACGAAAAAAGGCAGCCAATTGGCTGCCTTTCTTTAGAGTATCGGAGACGATTAGTCTCTAGTAGACAAGGTTACGGTCTCACCTACCCAGCATCCTGTGCTGATAGATGAACCAGTTGAAAGACCTTCAGTGAACAGCTCTTCTTTGGAAGGGAATCTCGCACGGGCATTTCCCATTCCTTTGGAGTCACCGGCTTTTTGATAAGCTCCATAAGCAGCGATGAAGATACTGTAATCTTTTGCACGGCTTTCACCACCTCTACAATCATTGAAAGCTGACATGTAAAGATCACCGATCAGAGAATATGCTGAAGCAGTCAATTCAGGATCAAGAGCAGCAGCTTCTTTAGCGGCAGATCTTGCTGCAGATTTTTTACCTGATTGAGCGTTAACTTTAGCAAGTTCCAACTGAATTTCGCCTTTCTGCTTATTATTTTCTGCAAGAGTCAAAGCCTTCTCCAAGACTGGCAAGGCCTTATCAAAATCACCAGCAGACATGTATCTCATTGCTCTTACCTGAGAAGTGGCGAAAGTTGGCTTCTTTGAGTCGATCAATTCCAATGCTGCCAAGAAGGAGTTGGAAGAGAAACACTTATACTGTACAGAATACTTGAAGATTTGATTAGCGATGTCTTCATTGGTAGGATCTGCTGTCAACTTTGGACCCATGGTATTCTCGATAAAGTTACAATCGATCAATTCCATGTTGACCAACAGAGTCTCCAAAGTAGATCTTGGTTGCGTAACATCTTTACCAGCTGCTGCTGAAGCATCCAAAAGCTTATTTGCCTTATCATAGATAGCAAGGATCTGCTCTCCAGTATATGCCTTATTCAAAGCATAGTTTCTGTAGATCAAGTCAAAATAAGCCGCTACCAACTGGTGATTGATATTGCCATTAAGTTCAACTGCCTTTTCAAAGTCGGCGATTACTCCAGGAATTCTGGTTTTATCACCCTTGAAAAACTGATATCCAAAATAGGCTTTGTTCTCCATCCACTTAGGGGCGTTGTTGTACAATTCACCACGCTTGTTGTAGATGGCCATCACACTGTCTTGGTAGACCAATTTCTGAGCAGCATCTGCGGTCTTGTCGGCAGCGCCCTTATATACGTTTACACCATTGATGTAAAGAGACTCATTCAAGTTTGGCACATTTACGAGTAGCCAATTCAATGGCTTGGTAGCCTCGACAAACTGCTCTGACTTCATGTAGTCTGTGTAGGCAGCATTCAGTTCTCTAGCTTTCGCTTCCTGGGCAGGATCTGATGGCCAGTTCCAGCCATCTTGGGCTTGAGCAAACCCGGCCACGAGTAATGCTCCTAGGACAAGAAGGGTTGATTTAATTTTCATGTTCGTCTAGGTTTTATTCAGTTTTTGAATCTGGGTGTTACCCCTTTGTTTGGTTATTGGTTAGTCTGTAATCTTTTTTTTACTCAAATGTTCGTTTGTAGAACCAGCTGTTGTCATTAAGTGATAGGCCAAAAGTGAAATTGACATAAGACTCTCTGATCAACCCATTGTCCAGTGTTCCTCTTTGGCCGGCCTTGATCGCGAAGTTCACCAGGGACAATTGGTTTACAGGTATTGAAGTTCCAAAGTTGATGCCAATATCATTGATGGTACTTTGGTTTAGGAGATAAGGCGTCTGATTCCACTCCAATCCAAACCTATAAGTAGCCCTTTTCAACAGGTTGTCGAAACTTTGAAAGTCCGGAACAAACTGTACACCAAGACCAACTTTTTTATTTGCCTGTAGCGTGAGCTGATCACCGAAGAAGTTTCTGTAATCGGCAAAATCTTGATATTGTCCTTCTAAACCGACCGCGAATTTATTGCTTTTCTCATACGTAATACCAAATCCGTAACGATTTGGTATGTAAATGCTTCCTTTCTGATTATCGGCAATCAGGTCGCCGTCTGTATTGGGCCTGCTAGCTTGACCAATTGCAGCCAATTTTGCAAACGCAGTTCCATTAACATTACCCAATTTCTGATAGATGGCGCCGAGATGGATGTTACTCTTTGCGGAAGATTTGAACATGTAATGCAAACCCGCTTTGAACCCAACGTCGGAAACTGTTAATCTTTCATAATATTCTGATGCCTGACCTACTTCCACATCTTTGGAATCATAAATCAACAATTGGTTTGATCGAATAGAGGATCCAAAAAGATAGGAACCGTGTACTCCGATGCTTAAGTTTTTTGCAAGCAGATAACCAAAATTGATATATGCCTCAGAAATACCACCGTCTCCTTCCAGAAAATTAGAGGCCTTTAATTCTGAATTTGCTACAGGAGTTTCTATCTGAAGGCGGTAATTGATACTGGAAATCTGTCCAAGACCCATTCCTGAGGTGAACTTTCCGGAT
>CALRRX020000276.1:0-5263 GCA_943370675.1 Reyranella massiliensis 521
AGGCTATAAAATCACATTTAACCTAAAGGATTTCTTTGACTCACCAACCAACTATCGAATCGCAGGAGCTGCTCGATTTGAAGAAATGAAGCCTGAATCTGAGATTCAAAAGTCTACTTGGGAGAAAAACAGGGCCGATGTGTATCGAAAATCTCCTATGAATATGTTTCGGTCGATTCTAAATGGCACCTCCGAACGGGAAGGTTTTTACCTCTATGGTGACAAAGCGGGTGGTTCGGCAAGTATGAATATGCGCTCGGATATTTTTGCTAATGAACTCGGCAAATCTGTGGTCCCTTACAAAGCTGACCCTTTGGTAACACCTACCAGCCCTCCGGGTACCTACTTACTAAATCTGAAAGGAAGAATTGAAATCCATTACCAAAAAGGCTTTGCCCAAGCCAATACCTATAAAGACGCTCCTTATCCCATTTCTTGGATGGAGGTAAATAAAGGTCAAGTCAAAGTGAAAGAAAACGGCATGGTGCTCAATCCGGAAGATGTGGTTTTCTCAGGAGATATGGACCGAAAGCGGATTTCAAATTTGCTTCCGCTGGATTACAATGCAGAAAAAGCCATTCTCCTTCAGGACTTGGCTAAAACAGCTAAAAATTACCAGGAGAAAGTTTACCTCCATACGGACAAACCCTATTACTACGCCGGAGACCAGCTGTTTTTCAAAGGCTATTTCGCCTATGGGAACCCATATCTCAGGGATGAATTGAGTAAGGTGCTTCATGTGGAAGTGATCAGCAGCGAAAGAGATCTCTTGATAGAAAAGAAGTTCCCGATTCGAGATGGGATCGTAGTGGGCGACTTTTACCTGCCTGATACACTGAATGGGGAGAAGTATTTCCTTCGAGCATATACCAATTGGATGCGCAACTATGGTCCGAACCACTATTTCTTGCAGCCTCTTTCTATTTTGAACCCCTACAAGCGAATCGTCAATGAAGAGGCGGTTTCTACATGGACAAACCAAGGAGTCAGTCTTCAAGCTGATAAGCCTGTCTTTGGTCCAAGAGAAAAAGTCACCCTTACCCTGAAGCTCACTGATTCAAAGGGAAGGCCTGCGGCCACCACATTTTCAGTAAGCGCTTGGGATGCTGAGCAGTTGGTACCTATTCAGCGGGTTTCAGAAATGAGTCAAAGTTTAAATTTGGCCGAGGTCCCTGAAAACTTAGGACTAGATCGATTTTCATATCCGGTCGAAAAGAATCTGAAGTTTTCAGGAAAAGTTACCGATGAAAAGGGAAAGGGAGTGGCTACCGATGTGACGGCTTTTGTCAATGATTTTCAGGGAATGATTGCGCTTCAGGCCAATAGCGAGGGAAATTTTGCTTTGGACGAGATGGAGTTTTACGGCCCAATGCGTCTTGGTTTTTCTGCTTCTGACAAGAAAGGTAAGCCTTTACAGGTTTCCTTGGACATGCCTTTAAAGGCACCTATCTCACTTCCTGCGGAGACCTATTTTCCAAAAGTGACCACGTTAGCAAAACCCATCAAGATCCTCGAGCAGCCAGAAGTAGCCACTACTCCTACTGAAAAACCTCAAGATTCCAATGCCTCAAAAGCAATCTATGGCAGTCCTGACTTTATCCTTGAAGGAGAAAAATTGACCAAAACGGGAAGTTCTATGGATTTGGTCAACAGTATTGTGGGAAATGTACCTGGTGCTCAGGTATATCTGGTCGGAGGCACGGGACAGCAATCGATCCGCCTTCGAGGCGGGGCAGTTTCTGCGAGAGGGTCCATGGAACCGGTGGTTATGCTGGATGGCGTGGTGTTGGTTTCAGGTGGTGTGAGTACTGCTGCCGACAATATTCGATCGATCAATCCTTTCGATATCGATCGGGTAGAGGTGGTATCGCGTATGGTTCCTATGTTGGGAGATCAGGGTAGAAATGGGGTGATTGCCATCTACCTCAAGGATAACATGGAAAGAGTGGGCGATATTTCCGGGAAGGGATTGGTGGAATCAGTCATTGAAGGCTTCCAGCCTCCGGGGAGATTTTTTGAAATAGACTACGCAACTTTGACTACGACTATTGAAAAAGACGATCGGCAGACGCTTTATTGGAATCCTTATTTAGTGACTGATGAGAAAGGTGAATTGACGCTTTCTTTCTATTCCAATGATACAGCTGGACCAGTTGTGGTCGAGGTCAGAGGCCTTACTGTAGATGGGGAGATCATCAAAGGAACCTTTGTTCTGAATAAAAAATGACCTATTCAGCGACGAATTCTCTTACTTTTGAGCATGGATAAAACCGGACTGCTTCTCTTCCTATTTCTGTTTCCCGCAGTGACTTGGGCACAATTAAGCGTGGGAATCAGAGGAGGCTATGCCACATCTTCTTACAGCTATCAGGCGACGGGTGGAACTAGAAGCAGGTCTGTCGAAGGAATTGCTGCTCCTTCATTTGCCCTAGTGGTTGAATATTTCAACTCAAAAAATGCTGGAGTAGAAGTCAATCTTCAACAGGTAACCCTTGGATTCAGGCAGTTTAGTGCTACCGATCAACTGAACCAAACGGAGTTTACCTACCTCAAAGTCCCTTTTTTGGCAAGCATTTTTGCAGGTAGATCAGGTAGGTTTCAGATCAAAGCAGGACCACATCTTGGGCGACTGTTAGAGGCAAACGATGTGACAAGAACCTACTCAGGCGCGACTCCAAAAGAGCTCCCCACCTTTGGTCAAGCCGCTGACAATCCCAACAAATTGATGTATGGCATCACTGCCGGGGCGGGCATTTCCAAGCTTTTTGGGAAAAGTACCCTTTCTGCCGAAGCACGATTTGCATACGACTTCACCAATCCTGAGTCTCAGGATCGGATTTTTGATATGAATTCCACCAACTTGGAATTTACCCTAGCCTACCTCTTCCGAGTCAAAGAACGTAAGGAATAAAGGACTGACCGTTGGAAGCTTGGATGGACTCTGTAACTTTGACACTACTGATAAACCTATTTTACCTTGAACATTCAAATCATCAACGGACCCAACCTCAATCTCTTAGGCAAAAGAGAACCCGAAATCTACGGGAGTGAATCTTTTGAAGAGTATTTCGAGAATCTCAAAAAGCGATTCCCTCAGGTCAACCTTCACTATTACCAAAGCAATGTAGAAGGCGAACTCATCAATAAAATCCACGAAGTAGGATTTGACTTTGATGCTATTCTACTCAACGCAGGAGGTTATACGCATACTTCAGTCGCTATTTCAGATGCGATTGCTGGCGTCACTACTCCAACTTTGGAAGTCCATATTTCTAATATCTACAAGCGAGAAGAATTTCGCCACAAAAGCATTATATCTAAGTCTTGTGTCGGCATGATCTCCGGCTTGGGCCTCAAAGGCTACGAGTTGGGCATTCTTTATTTTCTCAATTCACCCAACCTATGATCACATTTGCTCCGGGGCCATCCAAGGTTTACGACGCCTTGCCTCACTACATGCAGGATGCTTTCAATCAGGGTATTTTAAGCGCCAATCATCGCAGCAGCGTGTTTATGAATCTCTACCAAGAGACCGAACAGCTCATGCGTGAAAAGCTTCACATGCCGGATGACTATAAATTGCTGTTCACTTCTTCGGCTACCGAAAACTGGGAAATCATCTCTCAGTCTATCGTTGAAAAAGCCAGTTTTCATATTTATTCAGGCTCTTTTGGGAAAAAGTGGTTTGAGTATGCCAAGCATATCCTTCCGTCCACCATCGGATTGAAAATCGAAGCCAATCAGGCAATCAATGTTTCCAATTTGGAAATCGGAGAAGAGGTAGATCTGATCGCCATTACTCAAAACGAAACGGCAAATGCCTCTCAGGTACCCATGACGGTTTTGAAAGAATTGGCTGAGAAGTATCCTGAGAAAATGATAGCCGTGGATACAACTTCCTCGATGGGAGGGATTGGGCTGGATTTTTCGCTTGCGGATATTTGGTATGCTTCTGTGCAAAAGTGCTTTGGGCTTCCAGCAGGGTTAGGAGTGTTGATTATTTCACCCAAAGCCATTGAGAAAGCACAGCGAAAAGGTGAAAAGGGTCGCTACAATAGTCTGACCTTTATGCTGGAAAATGCCGAAGGATACCAAACGCACTACACGCCAAATGTCTTTGGAATTTACTTGTTGAACAGGGTCCTGAAAGATTTGGAGGAAATACAGCATGTGGATGCCCGCCTCAGAAAGCGAATGCTAAAATTAGAAACGGCCATCGCTCAGTCCTCCAAATTCCGTCTTTTGGTAGACAATGACGCTACAAGAAGTACTACTGTGTTGGCTGTGTCAGGATCGGAGGAATTGATCTCTTCAGTAAAAAAAGCCGCAGAAAAAGAAGGTATGCAGTTAGGCAGTGGCTACGGTCCATTGAAACCTACCAGTTTTCGGATTGCCAACTTCCCGGCGATCACCGATGAAGAGTTTGATCGGTTAATCGATTTTCTGAAATCATATTAAGCAAAAAGCCCGGTGAATTCCGGGCTTTTTTGCTAGTAGTTAGATTAGATTTCAGAAAGCTTATTGGTTTTGGAGATCAAAAGAAAATCCGCCAGTACCAAGGCCGCCATTGCCTCCACGATCGGTACAGCCCTTGGAACTACGCAGGGGTCATGGCGGCCTTTGCCGCTCACAGTTACTTCTTCACCTGCTTCATTTATGGATGCTTGATCTTGCATGATCGTAGCCACAGGCTTGAAGGCTACACGGAGATAAATATCTTCCCCATTGCTGATTCCGCCTTGGATTCCTCCCGAATGGTTGGTGGTGGTATGGATCTTTCCGGCTTCGTTGACGATGGTATCGTTGTGTTGGGAACCACGCATTTTTACCCCTTCAAATCCGCTTCCATACTCGAAGCCTTTTACTGCATTGATGCTCAGCATGGCTTTGCCCAGTTCGGCATGTAGTCTGTCAAAAACCGGCTCACCCAGTCCTGGAGGGCAGTTTTTGATCACGCAGGAAACTACTCCGCCGATGGTGTCTCGCTCTAACCTCACCGAATCGATGAGGGCAATCATCTGATCGGCCATTTCTGGATCAGGGCATCGGACGATGTTGTCTTCTGCTAAGTCAAGGTTGAGTACCGTGTATGGTTTTTGAAGCGTCAAATCTCCTACTTGGGAGACGTATGCTTGAATTTGAATTCCTTTGGTGGCCAAAAATTGCTTGGCAATCGCACCACCTGCCACTCTGGCGGCTGTTTCCCGAGCACTTTATCTGCCTCCACCTCGATAATCTCTGATGCCGTACTTTTCGAAGTAAG
>CALRRX020000277.1:0-5243 GCA_943370675.1 Reyranella massiliensis 521
GATAAACTGAAAAAACACTTTGCAGATAAACTTAAATCTTGATTTGTTCAAGGACTCTGTAAGCTTTTCTCTGTACAGACTTTCTGAGCCTAAAGTCGGATAGTCGCCCTTTTTATGCTATTTTTGCAGAATTTAACCTATTTATAATATATGAAGAGAACGAGAGCACAGGAGTCCAGAGCTGCTATAGAGCGATTGTATATCACGATGCGCCATCTTTTTAATCGAGGCAGCTACAAGCCTATGGGGGTTTCGGGCGAAGGACTTATCCAAGCGCTGATGACCCTCAGTCCGGAGATTTACGGATCGCTTACCGACAATGAGAAGATTGAATTGGATGGATTGCTCTATGTCATGGAGCGTCTTCCCAAAGGGATCGAGGAGTGTCGCTACGTCCGACTGATAAGCCGGGAAGGTTATGAGACTTCGCATTTGGTGCCTTTAGTTCCGCCTCGACGCAAGCGCAATTGCTACCGATTGGATGAGCAGATCATGTATGTGGAGATGACCCGTGGCCGCTCTGATATTTATGATATTTTGACGCACCTTTCTTTTCTCTACATCGAATCCAATAAAATCTACCGAAACAGCACTGATCCAAAAGGAAGAATTTCTTCCAACTGGAGCATGCTGGAGGAGTTTGTACAGAAAGAGCAGAGGGGAGAGGAACTCGACATCGAATGTGCCTCTGCCTATCTCAGCCACATCATCGGCCGTACCTTTGAAGAAACCATTACTGCTGTTGGTAAATTTTCCAAAAGCTCCAATTCCAATAGCCTTTTCTCCATTGTATATCATTTGGGCAAAGTGGCCATGGAGGAAAAAACGCAAGGGCTCGACCGAGAAATCAGTTTCTCTGCCACACTTCGCGAGCGGGTAGGTCACCACGTCTATGGCGAGCTTTGGGCGGATCGGATCAAAGAAACCTTGCTCAATAGAGGCTTGATCAACCGGCCGATCCATATCATTTCTGCCAATCTGCACAGCGTGGTCAATACCATCTATGCACACCAGGCGCTTGGATCTAAGAGTTATGAAGAGATCGAGCAGGTAGCCACAGACATTTCGATCAAAGCCAAAAACAATCAGGGTAAAAAGATTCAGGAATATGCTGAAAAGCACGGATTCATTGATTTGCCAGATGAATCTGGGACCAATATCGGGGCTCAAATTATCGATACGGCTCACTTGGAGAAAAACTCTCTGATCCCCGGCACGAAACTTCCCGAGGAAAAAGAAAAACGACCAGTCTTTGTAGTCATGGACTATGCTTTTGGTGAGCAGGCGTATGAGTGCTTTGATGAGTTGCTTAAGCCGTATACCAAAGACGGTAAAAAATACCCACTCAATGTTGTCTCGACTTCAATCATGGGGAAAGCAGGAATCCTGCACGGAGGCAAAGGGGACTTGATGGTGCCAAACTCTCACGTGTTTGAAGGTACTGCGGATAATTACCCATTCAAAAACGAGCTCAAAAAATCCGATTTCGAAGGATACGGATTAGGAGTGTACCAAGGATCAATGATCACGGTGCTAGGTACCTCACTGCAAAACAGGGATATCCTGACCTATTTCATGGAATCTTCCTGGAAGGCTGTCGGGCTGGAAATGGAAGGTGCGCACTACCAAAAAGCGATTCAGTCTGCCTCCAAAATTCGCGGAAATATCCGCTCCAACGTTAAGGTCCTCTATGCGTATTATGCCTCAGATAATCCTTTGGAAACAGGAAGTACATTGGCTTCAGGTGCTCTAGGCATGGAAGGAGTTAGGCCAACCTACCTGATCACTTACAAGATTTTGGAGAAGCTATTCAAGTAAAATCAAACCTTGACAAAGAAAAAAGGAAGCTGAAAGGCTTCCTTTTTTGATTTAATAGAAGTGGGAAAAAGCCCGAAATACGATTTACAAAACAGTAAGGCTCTTTAATCAGATCACTTTTTCCGGTCACTGAGCCTGTCGAAGTACCGGTTTGAACTAGTCGAAGTGCCGATCACTGAGCTTTCCATAGAATCCGGACACTGTGCTTACCAAAGAATCCGGTAACTGAGCTTGTCGAAGTGCCGGTTTGAGCTAGTCGAAGTGCCGGTCACTGAGCTTGTCGAAGTGCCGGCTTTAAGCTTCCGCTTCTAACTTGGGTTCTTCGAGTTCACCTTCCCACTTGGAAACTGCCGTTGTCGCCAATCCATTTCCAAGAACGTTGGTTGCACTGCGGAACATGTCACAGAAGTGGTCAATCGGTAAAATCAGAGCAATACCTTCTACAGGTATGTTAAACATCCCACAGGTCGCCGCGACCACCACCAAACTGGCTCGTGGTACTCCTGCTACTCCTTTGGAACTCAACATCAAGACCAACAACATTGTCAATTGCGTGCCTAGATCAAGCTCGATTCCATAAACCTGTGCAATGAAAATGCTGGCAAAAGTCATGTACATCATGCTTCCGTCCAGGTTAAATGAGTATCCGAGGGGAAGGATAAACGAGACAATCTTATCCTTACAGCCAAACTTCTCGAGTTCTTCGGTGATTTTTGGAAATACGGCCTCAGAGCTTGTGGTGCTAAATGCAATGACCATTGGAGAGGCTAGTCGCTTTAAGAGTTCAAAAAGACGCTTACCAAGAATTAGGTATCCAACCACTAACAGAATCACCCATAGTGCGGCAATACCCACGAGGAAAGCACCGAAGTACTTAGCATAGGTAAACAGGATGTCCAACCCTCTAGTCGCAATCACAGCTGAGATCGCTCCAAATACTCCAAGTGGTGCAGTCATCATCACATAGCCCACCATTTTCAATACCACATGTGCAATAGTATCTAGGGCCTTGGTGAGGGCTTGACCTTTTTCACCCAGTCCAGCCAAACCAATTCCGAAGAATATGGAGAAAATGACCAGTTGTAGGATTTCGTTGGTGGCCATTGCCTCAATCACACTTTTAGGCACAATGTGCTCCACAAAGTTTTGAAGTGAAAAGCCCTTGGTCTTGCCAGCCACATCTTCAACTCCCGAAGTATCGGTGATGCTCAGGTTCATGCCCACTCCGGGCTCGAAGAAATTGACCATCATCAACCCGATCAAGAGAGAAACTAGAGAAGCCGTAAAAAACCAAAGCAATGCCTTTCCGCCCACACGGCCTACTGCGCCAAGATCGCCCAGCTTAGCGATGCCTACGACCAGGGTACTAAAGACCAGCGGTGCAATGATCATCTGAACCAACCGGATGAAAATGGTTGCCAATAGTTTGATATTGGCACTGTAAGAGGTAATTAGGTCGGTATTCCCGCTTTTATTGATTAAAATTCCCACCACGATACCAGCAAGCATGGCGCCGATAATGTAGGTGGTAAGTCGGTTATTTTTCATGAAGTTATAGTTGAGTTTTATTTGGTCGTTCCTTCAGAGAACGGTGGATTTTTAGAGATTTTACTTATTCAACTTGGGGTGATTAAAAGCTATTTTCCTATGAAATGCTTGCCATTGCTTCGATACGCAAAGTAAAAGAAATGTCCCAAATCCCCTAGATTTTGATGGGGAAGCCCCAAAACTTCCTGTCAATGGTTGGCTGTACTGACAAGTAGGCTAGTTCAAATGCACTTTTTGGTGAAAAAGCAGCTTACTCCTCTTTTTCTACCCGAGTTGAATGGAGCATGTCCAGTCTCCAACCTTTTTCAGTTCGGATGGCAGTCGCACTTTCCAACCAATAGAGTTCACGCAAGATTTGTCCATCTCGGGAAATGGTGGCATAGTTGTGATAAGCCACCCAAGCGCGGTCACCTTCTACTAGGGTCTTGATAAATTCAAACCGATTAGTGCGGGTAGGAGGGTTTGGATTAGTTTTGGCTTTGGCGAGATAATCTCGGATGAAGGCCATATCCCACAATTCGCCATGCTCCAACAACAGAAAGTCCTCCGTGTAAAAGTCGGTAAGCTTTGCCGCGTCATAATTGGAAAAGATCTCATCAAAGGAATTTTGAATCAATTGCTCCACCTGTCGAGCATCGGAAGTTTGTGCAATAGCAGTTGAGGAAAAAAGAAAGACGAATGCGAGTAAGAAAGGCTTCATGCGATTGTGACAGTTAAACTGGAGTAGTGAAAGTGAATGTTTTTATTTTTCTATCTAGGAGTCCTGTGACTTTTTTCTGGATTCTTCCCGCATATGGGATAGGAAAGGGCTTTTCATCAGATAGAGAAAGGTCTGCTTTTCCTCGGAATCAAATTCATCCAGTCCAAAGTCTGTCTTAGTAACAGGAATCCATTTAAAAGTTTGAAAGATTCTATCCCAAAGGATAAAGATGTCGGCAAAATTGGAGTCGGTGTACTGCTGATCTTTATGGTGATGTACCCGGTGATGGTCCGGCATTACCAACACCAGGCCAAGGGTGTGATTTAACCACTTGGGATACTTCAAATTGGAATGCTCGAGGAAGAAAAATACATATACGATGAAGTAATAGAGGGCTAGGGCGGTCATGTCGGTACCAAAGAGGCCCGCAGTGATCACGTTGCCTGTTTGGTAGATGAGGATGATTTCCAAAGGGTGAAAGCGAAACGTAGTAGAGGAATCCATATGGGTATCGCTATGGTGAACCCGATGGAGCCTCCAAAGCAGAGGGAACTTATGCGAGGCCCGGTGAATCCAATACGTGGTCAGGTCATACAGCACCACTCCCAATGCCAATTTGACCCAATACGGCCATTCGGTCCAGTGCAAAAGACCAATTTGATGCAGATTAAGCCACTCGATCCACTGAAGCTGAATCCCAAGAAAAACCAGATTCAGAAGTGTCAATGAGAGTTGGAAAAGGAGGTTTTGAAAAAGGTGCCTGCCTCGGTTTTGGAAAGGGTAGGGGTTGGCAGTGACTTGTTCTAAAAAGAAAAAAAGACTCAATAAGCCGATCAAAATATAGTTTGGATCAATGCTTAGCAGGTGGTTGATCAGTTCCATAGAAATGTACGAATGCCGTTCAAGTGAATATAGCGTAAACGTTCGATCCTTCCTAAGTCTTGGTAGAAGCAAACAGGTAATTAGAATGGGTCAGAGGCTTATGTCAGCGCCCTGAACAACGATCGAGTAAAAAGGTGGAAGCGCCGAGCAAAAAGGCGGAACGTTCGAGTAAAAAGATCCAAACGCCAAGCAAAAAGATAGAACGATCGAGTAAAAAGGTGCAAGTGCCGAGCAAAAAGGTCCAAACGTCAAGTAAAAAGGTGGAACGTTCGAGAAAAAAGGTCCAACGTTCGAG
>CALRRX020000278.1:0-5236 GCA_943370675.1 Reyranella massiliensis 521
TCCATCTGGCGTTAAGGTAACTTTCCCCCCAACTGCTGCTTCGTAATCTCCGGGAGGCATCCCAGCCAAAGCCACCGAGTCGCTCACCAGCATGAGGTTTTCGGCTTTTACTTTCTTAAAAACCTGTATGACCTCAGTAGGTAGGTGGAAACCATCTGCGATGATGGTCGCAGAAAGGTTTTCAGCTGCTAATTGAGACCAGAGGTAATTGGGGTGGCGTGCAATAAGGCTATGCATTCCATTTCCTAAATGGGTAGAAAGCCTTGCTCCTGCTCTAACAGCTTCCAGAATTTGGGAATGGGTCGCATTGGTGTGTCCGATGGAAACGAGAATTCCTGAATCCACGCATTTTTCAATAAAACCCGTGCTTCCTTCCCATTCCGGAGAAAGTGTAATCATTCGGATCAAACCTTCGCTTTCGGTCATCCATTTTTGGAACAGATCCCAATCAGGAGCCTGTACAAATTCCTTGAAATGAGCTCCTCTCGGTCCGTCTTCAGGAGAAATAAATGGTCCTTCGATATGGATTCCGGTGATGCAGGAATTGGCCAAGGGATCGATTTTTCTCAATTGGACTACTTGCTGAATCAACGCAGAGATTTTCTCCGGTGAATTGGTAATGACGGTAGGAAAATGGCTGGTCACGCCGTTCTGAAGCAGTTTTTGGGAAATTTGACCCAAAGCCAAAACATCCGTCTGGAGTTCATTGTAATCCAAACCACAATACCCATTGACCTGAATATCGGTGAAAGCGGGCCCGATCCAGAGATTTTCTTGGCTAGATTCAATAAGTAAAACAGACTGAATCTTTTCTTCAGAAATACGGATTTCAAGCGGTTTTCCATCCAAAAAGGACTTTCCGATCAGGCGAGTTTCCATCTTCTGATTTTATGGCCTTTGACCGCATAAAACACTAAATACAGGTAGCAGGGAAAAAGTACCCAATAAGCCTCTTGCACATTGACTGCATCAGCCAAAGCACCATATGCGAGTGGCATGATGGCATTTCCACAAAGACCCATAATCATGATGGATGCCCCAAGTTTGGTAAATCGTCCCAAGCCGTCCAATGCCAAAGGCCAAATTCCAGCCCAAACCAAAGAATTGGCCAAGCCTAATAGCACCACAAACCAAATTGAAACGTCAGAGGTAATGCCCAAAATCGTCACTTGACCCGAAGTAAAAATGATCAAAAGCGTAAAAACCGTACCCAAAAGGGTACAAATCCGAAGCACATTCACCTGAGAAATCACCTTTGGAATCAGGGAAATCCCGATCAAATAGCCCAGAATTGTAAACGCTAACGTGTAGGATGGAAAAACTTTGGCTTCCATCAACCCTATCCCGAAGGAATTGGCGTAAGGAATGACCGTGTCAATCGCAATGACTTGGGTACCCACATGCAGGAAAATAGCCACTGCTCCCAAAATCAAGTGGGGAAATTGGAAAATGGAAGTTTTTCCGGAATTCGCTTCAGCTACTTCGGCGGTCTCATGCTCGGTATCGATCTCAGGAAGTGGGGAAAACCGGACAAAAATCCCCAAGCCCAACAGTACCGTTCCAACCACAGAATAAGGCAAAATCACCCTTCGGATCAGTTCGTCAAGGGCTGCATCTTTTGCCTCGGGAGTCATGGTTTCCAACTGTTGAAAAAGTTCGTTGTCTCCAACTCTCAGGATGACCGCAGCGAACAGAATCGGAGCCAAAATTCCAGCTCCTTTGTTGAAAATCCCCATCACGCTGATTCGCTGGGCAGCATTTTCTTTTGGACCCAATACAGTGACATAAGGATTTGCTGCGGTCTGAAGTACTGCCAAACCTGTTCCCAAGGTGAACAAACCAAGAAGGAAAATCTCATAAGTTCGGCTCATTGCAGCCGGAACAAAGATGAAGGCTCCAATAGACATCGCGAAAAATCCCACCATCATTCCTTTTTTGAATCCTACTGCTTTGAGCAAGTAGGAAGAAGGAACAGACATGACCAAATAGGAAATGTAAAACGCGAAAGCAACGAGGTAAGAATCAAAGTTGCTGAGCGTGAAGG
This sequence comes from Reyranella massiliensis 521, assembly GCA_943370675.1. Classification (GTDB taxonomy): domain Bacteria; phylum Bacteroidota; class Bacteroidia; order Cytophagales; family Cyclobacteriaceae; genus Algoriphagus. The sequence goes on from CALRRX020000278.1 coordinate 2,045, forward strand.
CAATCTTGAAATAAGGAATCAAGATCGCATTGACCCAGGAGACGAAACCAAAAATGAAAAACAGCATCCCGATGATGCCGATGGAGATCCAAGTGTCTCGTTGGCTAAGCTGATCGGCACGAACTGCAGCAGTGTTTTTTGACATAGGCTGGTTTTGGGCTTAAAGCAAAAGGAAATCACTATCGATTTCCCTTTGCCTTAAATACCAAATTTTATGTCAGTCATCCAAACTATTTCCGATCAATGGCTAGATAGCAAGGATGAAGCAGGCTCATCCAGGAAAACCTGGCAATTCGGATGCGTTTGAAGAATCGAGGCTGGATAACTATTGGAAACTTCTCCTTCCAAACAGTCCTTCACTGCTTTCGCCTTTCTAAGGTCAGGGACAGAGCAAATAATAGCTTTTGACTTCATGATTTGCCTAATCGACATGCTTATGGCTTGAGAAGGAACTGATTCCAAATTTGGAAACCACCCCTCTCCCAACTGCTGCATTCGACAGGCATGATCCAATTCGACCACGAGGTAAGGCTTTTCAGTATCAAAATCAGCAGGCGGGTCATTGAAAGCCAAGTGACCATTTTCTCCTATTCCTACAAAAGCCACATTAATCGGGTGGTTTTGAATCAAGGACGAAAGTCGCTCACATTCTTGTTTAGGATCATTTTCTCCATCGATTAAATGATAGGCTTTTAATTGCGGAACATGGCCGAAAAACCTTTCCAGTAGATATTTCCGAAAACTAGCCGGATGCGTGATGGGGAGTCCGATGTATTCATCCAAGTGAAAAACTGTCACCTTGCTCCAATCGATGTCATTTTCGGCCAAAAGCTGGTTCAGAGTTTCAAACTGACTGGTCCCGGTAGCCAAAATGATATTTGCAAAACCTTGGTGTTGAATCGCCTTTCTGATCAGTTCAGCACCGTTTTTTCCTGCTTTTCGGCCTAAATCGGCTGGATTGGATGAAATGGAAATAGTCATAGGTTAGGGTTTATTCGAATTCTTCAATTCTGTATTCAAAGTCGCTTTGAAGATCTTCATGCAGCGTGGAAATCAGTTTTTTTGCCTTTCCAATCTGAACCTCATACAGATTGGTAATCACTGGATGGCGGAAACTCAAGTAGCTGTATTTCTTCATCATTTCACAGAAATACAAAATCAATTCCGCTTGGTCAGCCTTGTTTTTACTCAATTTGAGCGCTTTGTTGAGCTTGCGACGGATTCCTTGTGCTGCTTTTTTGGCTAAGTGATAATTACGAGTGTTGGCAGTTTGAAAAGCCTCATCCAACTCTTCTTTGACCGAGTCTACAAACAAATCAGGCTGATCCCGTTCGTTGAGTTTGAAGTATAAAAAGGCCTTGTTGTCTCTACTGAATTTGGCAAGATCCGTGATCAATGTGATCAATTCCTTTTCTGAAAGGTAGCTGAGGTCTTTTTTGAGATCTGCGAGTGAAGGAATTTCCATGGCTAAAAGTAAGAAGTTTCGTAACTCCTTAATTTTCCATTTAAACCACTTCCCTTGATTTTCATCAAAAATTCGGCGTCAACCAAAGAAATGTTGAATGGAAGCGAGTTAATCAATAAGTTTAGACCAAGAACGATAAACCCGATGGAAGCTTACGGACAAATCCTGTTGATTGCTATGCCGGCCTTTTTTGTGCTGGTTTTATTCGAAAAATTCTGGGGCATTTGGAAAGGGAATGATACTGTTCCACTCAATGACATGATTGCCTCACTAAGTTCCGGGATCACCAATGTCACCAAAGATGTGTTAGGGCTGAGTATAGCCGTGATTTCTTATGGCTGGCTTTTCGATAAATTCTCCTTTTTTACCATCGAAGCCACGTGGTTAGTTTATGTGATTGCCTTTTTTGCTTTGGATTTTGCAGGGTATTGGACACATAGGATTGCCCATGAGTACAATATCTTCTGGAACAATCACATTGTTCATCACAGCTCCGAAGAGTTTAATCTCGCTTGCGCACTTCGGCAAAGCATTTCTTCCATCGTAAAGATTTTCGCAGTTTTCCTGATTCCCGCGGCAATACTTGGAGTCCCTCCTCAAGTAATCGGAATCGTGGCTCCTTTGCATCTTTTCGCGCAGTTTTGGTATCACACCCGTCATATCGGTAAGATGGGTTTCTTGGAAAAAATCATTGTTACTCCCGCCCATCATCGTGTTCACCACGCGATCAATCCGGAGTATTTGGATAAAAACTACGGGCAGATCTTCATATTTTGGGACAAGTGGTTTGGTACCTATCAGGAGGAAAAAGAGGAAATTCCTGCTGTTTATGGCGTCACTCGACCTGTCCAAACTTGGAATCCTATCAAAATCAATTTCATGCACCTCTGGCTATTGATTAAAGATGCTTGGAGAGCCCAAAATTGGATGGACAAACTCAAAATCTGGTTTATGCCTTTGGGTTGGAGACCAGCCGATGTGGCTAAAAAGTATCCGGTAACCAAAATCGAGGACGTGTATCATTTTGAAAAATACAACCCACAACTCACCAAAGGAATGCTGATTTGGAGTTTTGGGCAATTAATCGTACTTCTTCTCTTGCTAAGTTACCTTTTCGGAAATCTGGCTGATATCGGTGCTCCGGGGATCTTCTATTATGGAGGTTTTGTTTTCCTGACTGTATTTGCCTACACCGAACTAATGGACCGCAATCCCAATGCATGGGCTTGGGAAGTTCTTAAGGCGGTTTATGCCATGTACTTTGTGGTGACTTCAGGAGATTGGTTTGGATTAAACGCCTTCTTACCTGGATCTGTGTATATTTTTGTAGGGTATTTGGTGGTGTCTGCTTTATTCTCTGTTTGGTTTTCTTTCAGAAAAGAAAAGCTTCAACTAGCCAACTAACGAATAAATCCTAAATGAAAGAGCTTCAGCAGATTATCCTAGCTTACGAAGTTTGTAAATCAGAGTATCAATCTGTTGCTTTGGCTACTGTGGTACAGGTGGATGGCTCCGCTTACCGCCGACCTGGAGCCAGAATGCTGGTGACTCAGGAGGGAAATTTGACAGGCGCGATCAGTGGGGGGTGTCTCGAGGGTGATGCCCTTCGGAAAGCTCAAGCGGTTATTTTCCAGCAAAAATCAATGCTCGTCACTTATGACACTACGGATGAGGATGATCAGAAATTCGGGGTTGGGCTTGGGTGCAACGGAATCATTCATGTGCTG
>CALRRX020000279.1:0-5210 GCA_943370675.1 Reyranella massiliensis 521
TATTTTCATGGTAAGGGAGAATTTCACCAAAGGCGGTGATGCCCATAGACCATGGTCCTGGTTCGGTCAAGGCATCTTTCATTGGTGCACCAAATCCTAGCTCGGCCACATCTCTGCTCCAGCCACTTCGGCTAGCGCCACCCTGATAGCCAAATCCACGGATGTAGTCACGCTTTTCTCCGTTGAGGTTTCGGAATCTTGGGATATACAAACCAGTTGGTCTTCGTCCGAAATAATACTTATCCTCGAATCCTTCATAAGTGCCACTGGCTCCCAATCGGAAATGGTGATCCATCACGTTGTGTCCCAATTCACCTGAACTAGAACCTAATCCTCCCGGCCAAATATCAGTGGCAGTTCTCATCAGGATAGCGGTAGAGTTGAAAGCAGATGCACAGAGGAAAATGATTTTTGCATCATACTCCACAGTTTGATTGGTTTCTGCATCGAGAACTTCCACGCCAGTGGCTTTCTGGGTGTCTTTGTCATAGATCAGACGACGTACGATTGACCATGGTCTCAAGGTCAGATTACCGGTAGCCTGAGCTGCAGGAAGTGTAGAAGCCTGTGTACTGAAATAGCCTCCAAAAGGACAACCCAACGAACACTTATTTCTGTACTGACATCCCGGACGACCTGGAAGCGGTTGCGTGATATTGGCAGGACGGCCGATGGTCCAGGTTCTGGCACCTTTGTAATGTTCTTTGATTTTAGCTGCACCGGCTTCTTCTACACAGTTCATCGGCATTGGTGGCTGAAATTCTCCATCTGGAAGGATGTCTAACCCATCTTTTGAGCCGGAAACACCAATGAATTTTTCTACATAGCTATACCAAGGAGCTAGGTCATTGTATCGGATAGGCCAATCGACTGCGATGCCGTCTTTAGCGTTGGCTTCAAAGTCAACGTTTGCCCAACGATAGGACTGTCTACCCCAAAGCAGGGATCTTCCTCCTACTTGATATCCTCTAAACCAAGTGAATGGCTTTTCCTCCACATAAGGAGAATCACTCTCGTGTGCCCACCAGTCGAGGTTGAGCTCATTGAGCACATAATCCCTCTTCAGGTTAGGGTGATTATTCAAATGCTCTTGGGTACGTCGGCCTCTGTGAGGCACTTCCCAAGGGGAAAGAGTAGCCGATTTGTAGTCTTTTACGTGCTCGACCATTGGGCCTCTCTCCAGGAGCAATACTTTCAGCCCCTTCTCCGTCAGCTCTTTAGCAGCCCATCCGCCGCTAATCCCTGACCCAACTACGATTGCGTCAAACGATTCATTTGCCATAGGTTATGGTATTTGGTTTAATTAGTTACACATCACAAACTTGCACGGCATGACCCAGTGCAGCGATTTTATCTTCTCCTTTCGGAATAAATTCATGAGAAACATACCCTTTGAATCCAGAATCCACGATCGCCTGCATGATGGGCGGATAGTAGATTTCCTGCTTATCATCGAGGTCATTTCGTCCTGGATTACCGGCAGTATGGTAATGCCCAAAATATTGGTGGTTGTTTCGGATACTTCTGATAATATCTCCTTCATCGATCTGCATGTGGTAAATGTCAAAAAGGAGTTTGAAATTTTCACTTGAAATTCTCTTGCAAAGCTCCACACCCCACGCCGATTTGTCACACATGTAGTCCTTGTGATCTACTCTGCTATTAAGTAGCTCCATGGTGATGATGACGTTATGCTTTTCTGCCAAGCTGAGTATTTTTTTTATGCCAATTTCACAGTTTTTCAGGCCCGTCTCATCATCCATTCCTCTTCTGTTTCCAGAAAATGCGATGAGATTTTGATATCCAGCTTTGGCTACCAAAGGAATCACCTCCGTGTAGTTTTTTTCCAACTGATCATGAAACTTAGGATCATTGAATCCATCCGGAATACCCAACTCTGCACCGTTGCACATGGAGCAGTGGATATCATATTTTTTAAGGGTTTCCCAGTTTTTGGGACCGATCAGGTCTATTGCTCCAACTCCGACTTTTTTGATGTTGGCACAAAGCTCTTCAAGTGAAAGCGGCCTCATAGACCAAGCACAAACACCATGGTTGATATTTCCTTTCAGTTGAAAAGTGGGTTCTTCCTTTATTTCGAAGGAGGTAAGCGATCCGACAGCGGCTCCGCTGAGGATCATTTTTTTGAAGGAAGAACGTCTTCCAGAATCGAATGTCATGGTTAGGTTGGGTTAGGGTTGAGTGTTGATTTTTTCCTTTTTGAAAAAGGAGATGAAAAATAGCAAAACCAAGATGGAAATCCCAGCAGGAATCATCCAAATCGACTTCCAAAAGTGAATACCGGTCGCATCTTGGTAATAATTGGAAATTTGTCCCGCTGCCCAGAAGCCGATAAGCATACCCACTCCGTAAGTAGCTAGGGTAATTAAGCCCTGAGCAGAGGATTTGAATTTCTCCCCTGCATGTGCATCTGTGTAAATCTGCCCGCTGACAAAAAAGAAATCGTAACATACTCCATGCAGTGCAATACCTACCAAAAGCATCCAAACACCTGAGTCGGCATCGCCAAAAGCGAATAAAGCATAACGTATCGCCCAAGCGAGCATAGCAACTATCAACGTGTTTTTCAACCCAAATCGAGTAAAGAAAATAGGCAAAGCCAACATGAACAACACTTCAGAAACTTGCCCAAAAGCCATCTTTCCCGTAGAGTTTTCTACCCCGATTTCGGTCAAGAAAGGGCTGGCATTTTGGTAATAAAAGGCCAAAGGGATACAGATCAGAATAGAGGACAGGAAGAAGATAGCGTAGTTTTTGTGCTTCAATAAGGCCAAAGCATCCAATCCCAACACTTCAGAAAACTTGAATTCTCCTGAAGTTTTTGCCCTAGGAGGTGTACTGGGTAGTGTAAAACTATAAATCCCCAATCCCAAGGAAACGATCGATGCCATGATCCAGGTATTTTTCAGCAGCCCTTCAGCCAATCCCGACTGACTATCCCATGCCAAAGCCGAGATCAAGAAACCTGCCGTCACCCAGCCGATAGTACCCCATACCCTGATGACTGAAAATTCTTTCTCAGGATTTTTCATTTGATTGAAAGAGATCGAATTGACCAGTGCCAAGGTGGGCATGAACAGGATCATGTAGATCAGGAGTAAAGGAAAAAATCCTGCAAAATTTTCACTTGAGTAAAGCAAATACATCAAAACGGCCCCCATCAAATGGATCACTCCCAATATTTTCTGGGCCTGGAAATAACGATCTGCAATCAACCCGACTATAAAAGGAGCCAGAATCGCCCCAAAGGACTGGGTGGAGAAAGCCAAGGAAATATCCTGATCCTGGGCTTTAAGATTTGCCCCGAGAAAAGTACCCATCGTCACATACCAAGAGCCCCACACAAAAAACTCCAAAAACATCATGAGGGAAAGACGAAACCGGACGATAAAGGGCATGGGACGTATTTTGGGTGAACAACTGAGACCTAAATTGGGGCAGAAATTTAGAATTTAGCCTTTTTGCTGTATTTTAAGCATCTCTTTTGAGAATCCGAAGAAAGGGACTTAAAAGTTTTGGCAAAGCCATTCATAACCCAATGAAGCAATTGGTCATAAAGCAGTCTCCGAACCGGATGAATACCCGAAATTTCAGCAAGAAATCTAATCATCTACTCAAATAACCTGATAAACTAATATTGACCTATGTCAACAGCTAAAAAATTGAAGCTTGGCCTCGTAGGAGGTGGTCCGGGTTCATTTATCGGTGCCATTCATTTGAATGGAGCATTAATGGACGGAATGTTTGAATTGGTATGCGGCGCCTTCAGCTCCAATCCTACTAAATCCAAGCAAAAAGGAGAAGAACTAATGCTCGATCCGACTCGCGTCTATGGATCCTACGACGAAATGTATGAGAAGGAATCCGCGCTCCCAGAAGGTGAACGAATGGATGTAGTCGCGATTGTCACTCCAAACAACGTCCACTATGACCCGACAGTAAAAGCTTTGAAGCATGGGTTTCATGTGGCGCTAGACAAACCACTCACCTTAAATTACGAAGAGGCAAAATCCCTTTACCATATCGTAAAAAACTCCGACCGGAGATTTTTGCTCACCCATACCTACACTGGCTATCCAATGATCAAACAAGCCAAGCAAATGGTCATGGATGGAAAAATCGGAAAAGTAAGAAAAGTCTATGTGGAATATCCACAGGGTTGGCTTTTCAAACTACTCGAAACCGAAAACAATAAACAAGCTGAGTGGAGAACAGATCCAAATAGAAATGGACTCGCAGGCTGCATGGGTGACATCGGAACCCACGCCTTTAATATGGTAGAATACGTCACCGGACTAAAAGTATCACACGTTTGCGCGGACCTGTATATCAAAATCGACGGAAGACCAATCGATGACGATGGTGTGGTATTACTTCGATTTGAAAACGGTGCATCCGGAGTATTGATGGCTTCGCAGACAGATACCGGATGTGAAAACAATTTGAAGCTTCGCGTGTATGGAGAAACAGGTGGATTGGAATGGGAACAAGAACTCAACAATACCCTCATCTTCCGCGAACCTACAGGACCGGCTCAGGTCATGCGGGCTGGAACGGGCTATTTGGGCTCACTTGCCCAAGAAAATACCCGTACTCCGGCAGGGCATCCTGAGGGATACATTGAGGCTTTTGCTAACTTGTACCGAAATTTTGCACGTTGTATTTATGCTGATCGAGCCGGCGAAAAACCAAAGTGGGAATGGGAAGATTATCCCGGAATAGAAGATGGAATCAGAGGAATGGCATTTATAGACCATGTACTCAGAAGTACAAAATCCGACTTGAAATGGACTCCGTTTATTGTAGAAAAATAACTTTTACTCAAACTCATTAAACCCGAAACCAACATGAAAACGATCAAAGGACCTGCGGTATTTTTGGCACAGTTTGCTGATGATAAAGCGCCTTTCAACAACTTGAAAAACATCAGTCAGTACATGGCTGACTTAGGCTATAAGGCTGTTCAGATCCCTTCCTGGGATGGAAGAATGATTGATCTCCAAAAAGCTGCAGAAAGTAAAACCTACGCAGATGAGATCAAAGGAATCGTGGCAGAGGCAGGAATGGAAATCTCCGAGCTTTCTACCCACCTTCAGGGCCAATTGGTGGCTGTTCACCCAGCCTACAATGAACTCTTCGACGGTTTTGCTCCAGCAAACCTTAAAGGAGATCTCAAAGGAAAGTCTGAA
>CALRRX020000280.1:0-5206 GCA_943370675.1 Reyranella massiliensis 521
GGCCCTCCTTCCAGCGGGCATAGGTTAAGTCTAGTTTTTCACGGTGCATCCATTGAGCGAGGATTGTTGTTTCGACCATGTTGCCCATCTCTTGATCGGTCTCGATGACCGGGGAAAAAAGTGCAGTACGAAGAGAAGGGTTGGTCAAATACACCTTGAAGGCAGTCACTCTTTTGAGTCGCTTGGCGTTCACATCGACCTTGTGAAGCACTTTGATGAGGAAGGCCGCTTCGAGGTATTCGAGGTATTTTTTGAGGGTGTCTTTTTGGATTCCGCTTTCTCGAGACATAGCTTCATAGGAAAATTCATTTCCTGTATTGTAAGCCAAATAGGTAAAAAATCGATTTAGCTCTTGCACATCCTTGATGCCATATAAGCTAGGGAGGTCTCTCAACAGCACTTTATCTACGATATCGTTTTTCACATAGCGACCCATATCGTTTTGAATTTTTTCGGAAAAGACTACTTCCGGATATCCACCAAAGTTGAGGTACTGGACAAACTCCCGGTTCAGGACCTTGATATCATAGCTCAAGGAAAAAGGGATAGTTTCCTCTCCGTATTCGATTTGTCCTTGGTAGATCAGATGATCCAGTTTTTTTAAGTGGATAAATTCCTGAAAAGTCAAGGGAGGCAGGGTAAATTCAGTGAATCTTCCTGCTCCACTTTCCGAACTGTGCCATTTGAGTGCAGCGGCAGCGGAACCTGATACAATGAAATGAGTATCGGGATAGCTGTCAACCAAGACTTTCAGATGGCGTTCCCAGTCTCTGAGGTATTGAATTTCATCAAAAAACACAAAACAATCGGATAAATCACTGAGGTGGTTGGACGCTTTAAAAAGCAAAAGCAGGTCTTCCAAACTCAAATGCAAATACACAGGGTTATCGATTCCTACAAAAAAAAGCCGCTTAGAACTGATCCCATCTTCAATGAGTTGTTGGATGCTGTGAAAGAGCATGACGGTTTTACCCACTCGTCTTGGACCGAGTAGGAGGACAGCCCGTTTGATTTCCTTTTCGATCACATGAGGGAAAAAACGGTTGAAGTACAAACGTTTTGAGAGTTGCCTAAAGGATTCAGGGACTTGGTCATTCGCCCACCATGGGTTTTCGAATCGAATCCGATCCAATATTTTCTCTGTTGGAATAAGGTAGGTTCCCATCGTAATTTCTCTTATTTATTACATAAATGTATAAATAGATGGAAATAAATCTATTTAAAAATACAAAAATGTTGAAATAAGGAAAAAGTAACTCATTTTACTCCTTGTTTGTACACCTACTTACCAACGGTATTTCGAAAGATTTGACTGTGCCTTAAAAAAACAAACCCATCCGCCCGGCATACACCGATCGAATGGGTTTGAGGATCATTCCGGAGTATTTTGATCTGTCCTCAATAGCTCAATCCATGCCCAAACTTGAATAGGGCATAACCCTCTTTTTCTAAGTTGCCCGGCACATCGGAGAGGTTGGATTTGACCGCTTCTACAGAGGCTGGGATGGTGAACGGAAGCTTGCTGCTTGGTTTGATTTTTCCCGCCAAGACATCCAATATCGCCTCTGGTGTGGAGCCAAAGGTTGCTACCAAGGTATGCAAACCGGCACCTTCAATCTCAGAAATGACCCAAGGGTTGGTGAAGTTGATTACAGTGACGGTAGGTTTTTGCATCAAAACTTCATTCACATAGTCGGTGTTGATTTTGTTTTTGCTGAGGCGCACGTCGATCTCCGAACCGTCACTGCTGAAGAGGGAATTGAAATGAGGATTTAGCCAAAGGACCACTAGATCGGCTTCTTCTTTGGAATTTACCAATTCAAAATCCCAAGATGATGCTGTTGGCAAATAGGCCGTTTTGGGTGATTGATCTTTCCCAGCTTCAAAGTAAGTTTCGAAATACACCTTTGTCTTGGGTTTTATTGGGAGAAGTTGCTGCTCGTTTTTCAATAGCACAATTGACTTTCTCATGGCCAAATCGCCTGCTTTCTGGAATTCCGGATTTCCAATGATTTGCTTCGCTTTTTCCACATCTACATAGGGATTTTCGAAAAGGCCCAGGTCAAATTTCTCTTTCAGTAGTCTGTATATCGATTCATTGATTCGCTCCTCAGTCACATAGCCCATTTTCACAGCGGTCATGAGTTGGGTTGGGTCACCGGTACCTGAAAATAGGTCTACGCCGGCTTCAATGGCTTTGCCATAACGCTCTTCGATGGTATACTTCTCCATGCCCCAAGGCTGCATTTCGATCGGTCCAGTATCGGAGTTGATGATGCCCTTAAAGCCCATTTTGTCTCTCAGCAGGTCTTTGATGATTCGTTTGTTGTAGGCAAAAGCCACCTCCTCATATTCGGTACCGATAGGTTTGGCATAGTAGGGCATGATAGCCGAGGTACCTGCATCGATCGCCGCTTGGAAGGGCTTGAGGTGGTAGTCAAACATACCGCCCGGATAGTGCTGATCTTGTCCAAAATCAAAGTGCGGATCCTGTCCTTTTACCTGCGGCCCTCCGCCGGGAAAATGCTTGGTGGTCAAGGCGACTGAACCAGGTCCTAGTTTCTCACCCTGAAATCCAAGCACCACTTCCTTCATTACCGCGGCTGCCCAGTCGGCATCCTCTCCAAAAGTGCCTTCATTTCGCTGCCAGCGTGGTTCAGTGGCCAGGTCAGCCATGTATTGATAACCTTTTCTTATTCCCACTGCGGCCCATTCCTGTCTTGCGATATCTGCAAACTGACGTACCAACTCCAAGTCTTGCATCGCTGCCAGTCCAAGTTCGCCCGGCCACTTCGAAAATACCGTCGTGCCTTGGCTAAGGCCAATTGCTGCATCCATGGTGATGTGATTTCGCGGGTTGGAAGCGACTATGGCAGGAATGCCCAATCGAGTGTCTTCGCAGAGTGCTTGCAAATTGTTGTGCCAGTTGGCGAGGATCTCAGTACTAGGATTGGCGCGGAGGATGAAGTGGCGTAGATGCCGCTCCCGAACTCCTTTGGTGGTACCGGAGGCAAACATTAAGGGATAGGATAGCGGCTGCTTGGTAAACATATTGATCTGCTGGATGAGGTCTTCCTCGTTGAATCCTGCTGTGATTTCAGCTTTTGGGGCGCCAGGCTGAAACGAATAATCTCCGTCCAGTCTTGTTGTACTGATGAGCATAAATCCTACTTTTTCCTCCAAAGTCATCAGAGAAATTAGGTTTTGGATTCGCTGATCCTGGGGTAGGCGCCAATCTTCATACGGATCCAGTGAGCCGTTTTTGTTGAGGTCTTTAAACTGATAGCCATCCAACTCGAGTAAGACAGCCGATCGATGCCCGAGTTCAGGCTGGGCAAATTCAGGGCTTGAGGAGCAAGCCATCCAAAGCCCAGAGGTTAGTAGGGTGATCCAAGTAGTTTTTTTCATGGATAAATAAGGTGATGTAGGTGAGGTAAATCTCGTGGTAACAGATCGGTTTGTAAAGCTTGTGATTCAGTCAATTACGGAAACGATTTCCGCTTATGTGATCAGGGTTACGTTCGATTGGTGATGAGGTACGTAGCTTTCTAAATCAAAAAATGAGTGATGGAATCCACCTTAAAACACCACTGGGAAACAGTCTATCTAACAAAGGATACCACCAAAGTGGGCTGGTTTCAGACCAAGCCTCATGTTTCATGTGAGTTGATTTCCTCGTTAAAACTTCCAAAAAACGCCTCGATCATCGATGTGGGAGGAGGCGATGGGTTTTTGGCGGATTGGCTTTTGGACGAGGGATTTGAGCAGGTCACGGTGTTGGATATTTCGGCTGCGGCTTTGGAAAAAGTTAAAAACCGGCTTGGTCGTTCCGCTTCTCGAGTCCTGTGGGAGGCTTCCAATATTCTTGAATTTGGACCCAAAGGCAAGTTTGACCTTTGGCATGATAGGGCAGTTTTTCATTTTATCATCGAACCCAAAGATCAACAGAACTATAGAAGTTTGGTGGAGAGTTCGGTTTCAGCAGGAGGGTACTTGCTGATCATGACTTTTTCCAAATCGGGCCCGAAAACCTGCAGCGGACTTCCCGTGCAACAATACGATATTGAAGATTTAGAGGAGTTTTTCGGAGATGAATTTGAACTCGTCAACAGTCTTAATTACGATCATATTACCCCCTCAGGTTCTGGACAGAACTATTCTGTCGGGCTCTTTCGAAGGAAATAATCCACTTTAAAAATCAAAAGATCATGACTTATTATCAATCCCGTATCCTGAAATCAGAAGATTTGTCCGCACTCCGAAGTAGAGTGGAGGCTGGCCTGAAAGAGGTTGGCTTCGGTATCTTGACAGAAATCGACATTCAAGCTACGATGAAGAAAAAATTGGACAAGGACTATCCTCCGTTTTTGATTTTGGGTGCCTGTAATCCTGTGTTTGCAGATAAAGTATTGAAGGCAGAACCGCACGTAAGCACGCTTTTGCCCTGCAATGTGACTATCAGAAGTCTCAGAGAAAAGGATTACGAGGTATCTATCATGGATCCTGCAGCAGCCATGTCAGTGGTGCAAAATCCTGCGATCGAGTCTTTGGCGGCGGAGGTAAGGGCAAAGCTGATGGTTATGCTGGAAGGATTATAGTCTAACGCCCTCTATCAATTCTTACCTCACTTTTTTAGGGTCAATTTGGACATACTGGATGGTCTTTCGATCTGAAAAATGGCTGGAATAGCTCAAATGAACGGTTCCGGAGGCATCTTGAATGAGAGCGGGGTAAGAAAAACTTCCTGTTTTGCTTGGGTCGTTTTCCAGGTATTGAGGAGTGGACCAGGTCTTTCCTTCATCAGTTGAAATCCAAAGTGCCAACCTATACCGCCCGTCATGCAGGTCGTTTCCGACCATCCACCACCTGCCGTCTTGCAGGGTGAGCAGTTCCACACTTGCGGTGTTTGGCAAGTTTGTTTTTTGCGCAGCAGACCAAGAAAGTCCCCCGTCGGTAGAGCTGCTCTGCTGAATCATCGTGGGTCCATCGCCTGAGTCGCGCAGCATGGCGACTAGTTCTCCGTTTTTTCTTTGTGCCAAAGCAGGTTGAATCGGACCTTTCCCAACTAGTGGCTTGCTGGGTTTCCAGGTGTCTCCTTGATCTTCTGAAATGGCCATGATCGAAAAATTGAATCCATCAGAGTACAGTGGCAGGACGATTTTTCCTTCAGAAATCAATGGTTTGATTCGCGTCATCCAGCCGATGC
>CALRRX020000281.1:0-5193 GCA_943370675.1 Reyranella massiliensis 521
AATTGGAAAAGCAATTTCAGGAATTACCTCTTCAGGTCATCCCATTCCCTTTTCAATAGGGCGAATTGAAACTCACTACTCCATTTTCCTTTGAAATAAAAATTTTCAATAAAATGGCCTTCTTGCCTAAACTGAGTGCTTTGTAATAATCTGATCGATGCTGTGTTTGAAGCATCCACCAGCGTGACGACTCGATGGATTTGCTTGAAATCAAATAAAAAACCCAATATCCCAAGCAAGGCCTCCTTTGCATACCCCTTTTGTTGTTCAAGATGGGATATTGTGATTCCGATTTCTGCAATCCTAGTGTCGTGCTGGTCAAGCTTAATGGCACAATCACCAATCAGTCGCTGGGTAATTCGATTTTCAATTCCAAACTGTACCCATTCGCCTGGTTTGCCAAAATGATTTTTAGCGTTGTCGAGAATAAACTCCCTTGCTTCCTCCAAAGTCATCGGTTCGAAGCTCTGATATTTTGTGACTTCTGGATTGGAACGGTAGAAATGAAAGTCAGCAAGGTCCCGAAATTCGAGATCTCGAATGGTAGTTCTTGAGGTCTGTATGGACAGGTTTTCCATTTTTATAAGGAGTGTAAGCTTTTCTTCAATGAGGCGATGTCGATAAACATCTCGCGGAAAATGATCTTATGTCAATGAAATTTTGAATCAGCTTTAGTTGGTTGTCTTGGAGAGGCTATTGCCATATTTTTTGCTTAACCAATGGGCTAAGCTGATTTTACTATCATTTTCTATGGACTGACTTTTTGTTTTACATTAGAACTGAAGGATGCGTTTTTAAGTCTTAAGAAAGGTCTTTCCAAAAAGCGGAAAGAAATACGGCAGAAGATCAGGCTTAGAATAAAGGTGGATACCGTTTTTCCCACAAAAACCCACCAAAGTGATTCATGAAACCCACCAATCATTGCGAATCCTTCTGTAAAAACCATTGCAGGAATATGCAAACAATAGAGGCCATAGGTGTATTTTCCCCAATAGCTTACTTTTTCAAGATTGGAAACCTTAATCAATGATTTACTTGCAAAGGTCTGATCGTATATGATGAAAGCAAAAAAGAGAGAAAATATCAAACGCTCCAGAATCACCATTTCGGGCGCTATGAATAGTTCTTTGCGGAAAATGATTAATAAGAATCCTAAAATGTAAATCAGTCCATTGATGGCTTTGGGAATTGAATAGCTTCCGTCCTGTTCCAAATTTCGCCTGAAACTCCACCAAGCCAACCATGATCCAATGACCAAATCAGACATTACGCTTAGGGTATGATAGAAGATCACATCATGATCATCATAATTCATTGACCTGAAAACCAAGGAAATTAAAATTAGAATGATGAACAATTGAACTCGGTTTCTTTTTATAAAAAGGAAAAGAAGCGGCCAAAACAGATAAAATTGTTCTTCTATGGCCAAAGACCATAGAACTGAAAGTGTACCAGAAACAGGAGCTCCGTTTATGATGCTATTGAAATTGCCAAAAAAAAAGACATAGTACCAGATATTTGCAGTCTCTTCAATATCGACCTGAACCAGTTTTAGAAGTGATTGGAAGAAAAAATAGCCAAATATTAAAGTAGCGAAATACAGTGGCCATATTCGCAGTGTTCTTCTCCAATAGAATTTTTTGATGGAAAACTGACCATTTTGCTTTTCTTCATTGAGTAAAAGATAGGTAATTAAAAACCCTGACAGGGTAAAAAAGAAGTTTACGCCTAGATCTCCATTTTCCCATAGTTTGAGGAGGGCTAGATAAAAATAATTTCCCTCTTCCGGTACAGCCACCTGGAAATAACAATGGTACATGAAAATGAAGAAAAAGGCGAAAAACCTTAGGCCGTCTAAGTTAGGGAAATAGAGTTTTTGTTCCATAATTAAATTAATTCCAATCTCCAATGGATTGCCTTTTCGGTCTCTTGAATTTTTATGAACTGGTTATTTTTAAGGACTTTATGAGAAGCAAGATTCGTTTTTTCGGTAGACGCAAAAAGGGTTTTAACTGCCGGTTGAGATTTAGCCCAACTGATGATACCTCCTACAATTTCAGTCATGTAGCCTCTTCCCTGATAGTCATCGTAAGTCCCATAGCCAATCTCAATTTCTCCCTCATCATTGGGTTCACCGACAATGCACAAGTCTCCGATCATCCTGTTTTCAGCCTTTGAGATGGCCGTCCAAAGGGTGTAAAACAGATAGTTCTTTGAAGGATCGGCTACATTCAGCAATATCGTTTCTTCCAAGGCCTCCTTCAGTTCAGGGGAGATGGTTCTTGAGGAAGGATTCAAATTCAATTCTTTCTCCAAAGAATTGTCACAAGCCGTATATTTTTTCAACTGCTCGTAGGTCAGCGGTTTGATGATGAGTCTATTGGTTTCTATCATTTGTCCTTCACAGAATTGTAAATCCGAATAATTTCTTTGTTAAACCTTTCGGGTTCCTCGAAAACGGGGCTGTGTCCGGAGTAGTCAAACTTGATGAACTCCTTATGCGGAGCCTGCAGTGCTTGATAGTATTTCTCAACCAGTGGCCAAGGCGTGTTGTAGTCATGTGCGCCGGAAATGAAAAACACCGGAATTTGAACCTCAGGGATCTGTTCGAAGAAATTGAAATTGTTGAAATCCGGGTCATAGATCGCATTTCCGGCCGAAAAGCCTGATCCTTTACCATATTTGATCAGGTCTAAAAATCCATATTCCCGCGAAAACCAGATTGAGAAGATCCAATCGGTATAGTTGGTTTTCCCAAAGCGCTCTCCTCCCAACTTCAATAGCCAGTCCTTTTGCTGTACCAAACCCCAAAAACCAATGGAATACATCTTAGTAAAATCTCCGGATTGAGGTGCTCCGATTTCTTCCAATTCCTTGATGGCCTTCAGATTATTGGTTTGTTTAGCCTTTTGCAGGGTAAATTGATACGATTGAAGCTCGCCTTCGAAAGCAGCCAATTCCTGCCCTACTCCTACATATGCCGAGAAATTTTTCGGATGCTTTTGCACCAAGTACATCCCAAGCCTTGCGCCCCATGAATGCCCGAGGAGGAATATCTTGTCTGTGGCGAAGCGGTTTTTCAGGTAATTGACAAGGAACTCAGCATCCTCGATGTACTGCTTGACCTTGATTTCATCTTTAGAGACGTGCTTGTTATAGGATTTGCCTGCGCCTCTTTGGTCCCAATACACCACAGTGAAGTGCTCCTCCAGCTCGGAATTGAACTTGCGAAGCAATGCCGTGGCGGATGCACCGGGTCCTCCGTGCAAGAATAGCAATACTGGGTTGCTATGATCAGTACCCCGGATCAGAACATACTGCTGGCTTCCATTGATATCTATGTATTGGATTTCGGAGATTCCATTTGGAGTCTTGATTTTCTTGGTTGAAGTACAGGAAGCGAGCGCAATAGCCATCAACACCACTATTGAAAATCGTATCATATTTAGGCTTTTTGTTTGGTGCAAGATGTGAGAATCACTGTAAGTAAGAATTGTCTATTTCAATTTTTTTCTTGTTGAGTGAAGGTGTTTATGAATAAAATGTGTTTACCATTTACTCTGACTTACCATTTAAGAAGAGAGAAATTTCTAATAAGATTTTACTTTTAGTTTACAGGTGATTTAGAAATCTATCTCAGAATTTTCCTATTTACAGAGTGTGATTGTAGGGGTTTTTATGACATAGCACCTGCCTTTAATCCGGTATTTACTTTCTTCTGATAGGCAAAATCATGCAGGATCAATTGCTCCGCTGATTTATCAAAAGAAACTCGGATCCATCCATAGTAATATTCTTGATCTCGGAGCCGAAATCGGATACCGATGTACTTATTGCGGACATCTTTCCAGTCACCCGCCCAACTGATACCTGAGTTGGTGATTCTTTTAGTTACTAAGGGCTGTACATTTTTTTCAAAAGGATTTCCGGGAGCGATCTCTTGACCAGCTTCCAAAACTCCAGCTCTTCCGGCTATCTCAAATACTTGATTTGTCCTTGGCGCAGTTATGACGAACTGCCGATAATCACCTAACGCATTAGCGGCGAGTGCTGTGGTAAACAAAAACTCGCTATCTCCATCAGTATCTATATCCAAACTGAAGGATTTTAGTTCACCGGCGGTGGCATTGTTTAGATTGGTATATCTGATCATGGGAGGTACCACTTCCTCTTCCTCACAGGAGACGAAGGCGAAAAACGCCAAAATTAAAATGATAAACTTTCTCATAGTTGGTTTAATTTGAGTGCAAATTACCTGCTTGAATTCAAGCGGTTCAATAGAACAAAAGGACTATTTTACGATCTTTGGTCATCAAAAAATGGCATGAAGACTGTCTATAAAATCCCTTCAAATCTGTTCGAATTCAGTGGTAAACTGCTTGACAATCCACCGGCTTACTATGAGGAATTGCTGAATAACCTGCTGGAAACACATCCTGTAGTGAGGTCTTTTCACGGTTTGAGTCCAATCGCTTACTATATTTTCAGCTATGTGGATTTAGGAATAAAGTTTTTGACCCCAAACATCTACGGTAAACTTTTTCGTGTGCCTGAGGAGGAAGTCCAAAAAAGCCTGAAACAGTTTGGGATGAATTACACCTTCAGCATCATGCATCCATCTGATCGAAAAATCCTTACCGAAGACTGTTATCGATTGGCAGAAGAGATAGCCAAAGAGATTCCGATTTCGTCAAGGGACAAGGTGAGGTATTCAAATAACTACAGGGCGATGAGGGGGGATGGAACTTATGGGAAATACCTCAGTCAGTTTTGTGTCATTCCCGATCGAGAGACTGGCTACCCTTTGATTGGACTAGGTACGATTACAGATATCAGCGATCAAAAGACTGATAATAAAATTATTTTTAAGGCCGAATTTTATGATGAACTCAGTGGGTATAAAGAGTTTTCCAAAGTATTTATTCCTACCGATAACCCTCTGGCGGTGTTGAGTGAGCGGGAACTCGAAATCGCCCACTTGATTGCTCAGGGAGCTTCCAGCGAGGAGATTGCCAACAAACTGTTCATCTCTCCTTTTACGGTAAAAGCTCACAAGCGCAACATCTTTGAAAAAATGAATGTGCGGAGAGCCACAGAGTTGGCGGGTAAATTAGTATAAACTTAGACTTTGAGTTGCTCTTAAATTCCTACCCAAAAATTCTTTTTTGTCAAGCATTTATTATGAGAAGACAT
>CALRRX020000282.1:0-5177 GCA_943370675.1 Reyranella massiliensis 521
AGGAGTACCGGGTACAATCGCGGGCATTTTTGAAGCACAGGCCAAATTCGGCAAACTCAGCCCTGCCGAGATCCTCCAACCTGTCATCGACTTGGCCCGAAATGGCTATGTGGTCTCCGAAAAACAGGCAGAAAGCCTAGCCCGAACACGTGCGGAGTTTATTGAAGTCAATGGTGCGGCAACCTTCTTTGCTAAAGAGTACCAAGCTGGCGACACCCTGAAAATCCCCGTACTGGCTGCGACACTGGAGCGCATCGCCAAAAACGGTCGGGATGAATTCTACCAAGGAGAAACCGCTAAAATCATCTCCAATCACATGCAGGAAAAAGGTGGGATCATCACCGAAGCAGATTTGGCGGCCTATGAAGCTGCATGGCGAGATCCGATTGTATTCCCCTACCGAGACATGAAGGTAATCTCCATGGCACCTCCGAGCTCGGGAGGAATCACCTTGGCACAGATTCTGAAAATGCTCGAGCCCTATGACCTGAAGTCCTTGGGGCATCACTCCCCGGAATACATACTGCTGTTGGTCGAGGCAGAGCGCCGAGCTTATGCCGATCGGAATTTTTATTTGGGCGATCCTGACTTTGTAAAAATCCCTGTAGCTCAACTGCTTGATTCAGCCTATCTGAAGTCACGCATGAGTTCCTTTTCCTTTGACCTAGCGACCAAATCAGAAGACATCTCTGCCGGGGAAATCTCCTTTGCCGAGAGCATGGAGACCACCCACTACTCCATCGTGGATGCCGAGGGCAATGCCGTCTCGGTCACCACGACGCTGAATGGCGCCTACGGTTCAAAGGTATTTATCGACGAACTTGGCTTTTTTATGAACAATGAAATGGACGATTTCAGCGCCAAGCCGGGAGTGCCCAACATGTTTGGGCTGATCGGTGCGGAAGCCAACAGCATCGCTCCGGGCAAGCGCATGCTTAGCTCCATGACTCCTACCATCGTGGAAAAAGACGGCAAGCTCTGGATGGTCGTCGGTACGCCGGGAGGCTCGACCATCATCACTTCCGTCCTGCAGACCATTCTGAATGTGGCCGAATTTGGCATGGGGATGCAACAGGCTGTGGAGTCGCCTAGGTTTCACCACCAATGGCTGCCGGATTTGGTGAATTTCGAACCCAATTCCTTTGATTCGACCCTGATCGCCAAGCTCAAATCCCGAGGCTATCTGATCAATGAAAAAAACAGCCCGATTATCGGCAAGGTAGATGCGATTTTGGTTTTACCGGATGGCAAGCTGGAAGGCGGAGCTGATCCGAGAGGTGACGATACGGCGGTTGGTTTTTAGGGTAAGTGGTGAATAGTAAGTGGTAAGTAGAATCCACTTCACTAACATGATTGATAAAGAATCAAAACTGCTATTAGGTGTGGTAGTTTATATTTAGATAGAAAATGAAGAACGAAGCTCATGCACGAATCAAAATAAACCAACTGCTCCAGGAGGCAGGATGGAGATTCTTTGACGATGAGAATGGAAAAGCTAATATTTTACTTGAAAACCATGTAAAGATTTCCCAGAAGGAAATTTATACTTGGGGTAACGACTACGAAAAAACTAAAAATGGCTCTCTAGATTTTTTGCTCATTGACAATAACAATAAACCTATCTGTGTATTAGAAGCAAAAAAGGAAAGTTTGCATCCACTGGTTGCTAAGGAACAAGCAAGAAAATACGCAAAGACTGTTGGGGCCCAATATGTTATTCTTTCCAACGGAATTGTTCATTATTTCTGGGATACTACCAAAGGAAATCCCAAACCGATTTACAAATTCCCCTCTCCTTCTGAAATAGGAGCTATCAAAGCTTGGAACCCCGATCGAAATGCTTTAGCTGCTGAAAAAGTTGGAGTCGATTACATTGTTCAAATTCAAATGCCAGACTATTCAGAAAGACCTGAATGGAAAGGTAGCATTTCAGCAAGCAAGAATTTTATATGGACAAATGGGTTAAGGTTTCTTCGCCATTACCAAATCAGTGCAATTGAACATTTGCAAAAAGCCGTTGCTCAAGGAAAAGACCGATTTCTTTTTGAAATGGCAACTGGAACGGGAAAGACCCTTACTTCTGCTGCAGTAATTAGATTATTCCTTCGGACCCAAAATGCGAGGAGAGTTTTATTTTTAGTAGACCGTTTGGAGTTAGAAGATCAAGCGTGGAAGGCATTTACTCAATACCTCAAACCTGATTATAGCACTTTCATTTTCAAGGAACACAAAGGCGATTGGCATAAAGCAGATATTGTGGTCACGACCATCCAATCCTTGATGCACAATGACAAATACCGGTATGATTTCTCCCCTTCGGATTTTGATTTATTGATTTCTGATGAATCTCACCGCTCTATTTCAGGAAATGCCAGAGCCGTATTTGAATATTTTCAGGGTTATAAACTAGGTCTAACCGCCACACCAAGGGATTATTTAAAAGGAGTCGACCCTGAAAAAGTAAAGGAAAACGATCCAAGAGAAATTGAGCGCAGAATGCTTCGGGACACCTATTCCACTTTTGGATGCGATGGAGGTGATCCTACATTTCGATATTCACTATTGGATGGGGTAAAAGATGGATTCTTAATTAACCCAAGAGTTCTGGATGCCCGAACAGAAATTACTACTCAATTACTATCAGATGAAGGGTATGCGGTAGCGGTACAAACTGAAGAGGGGGAAGAAACTGAAACCTTTGTCTCCCGGGATTTTGAAAAGAAATTCTTTTCTGAAAAGACGAACAGTGTTTTTTGCCAAACCTTCTTGGATAATGCGCTCAGAGATCCAATTACCAATGAAATTGGGAAGACGATCATATTTGCAGTCAGCCAAAACCACGCTCGAAAAATCACAGAGATTCTCAATGAATTTACAGAGCAGCTATTTCCTGGCAAGTACAATTCAGACTTTGCGGTTCAGGTAACTTCCCAAGTCGGAGACGCTCAGCAAATGACGATCAACTTTACCAACAATAACCTAAGTGGCAAAACTACCTGGCTGGAAGGATATAAGTCCAGTAAAACTCGAGTTTGTGTCACAGTAGGTATGATGACCACAGGCTATGATTGTCCTGATTTGCTGAATATCTGCATGATGCGACCAATTTTCAGCCCAGCTGATTTTGTGCAGATTAAAGGCCGAGGCACTCGTAAAAACACCTTTGAGTTTACCTTCAAAAACGAATTAGGCGAAGAAGAAACCCAACGACATGAAAAGGAAGTTTTTAAACTCTTTGACTTTTTTGCCAACTGTGAATACTTCGAGGAGAAGTTTAATTACGATGAGAAATTAAAACTGCCACAGCCAAGAAAAGGAACTGGTGAAAGTGGTGGCGGAGGAGTTGATATTGACAAATACACCAGCTATAGGCCAGATCTTATTTTGACTGTCCAAGAGGAAAGAATCGGATTGGATGGAATGAGGATTGATCGAGAGCTTTTTAGAAAGTTCGAAGATCGGATCAAAATGGACGATGTGATCAAGCGAAATGTGGAGCTTGGAAACTGGGAGCATGTCGTCAGTCATATCCAACAGGAAATTTTTGACAAGCCGGAAGAGTATTTTAACATGGAAAAACTTCGAAAGGCTGCTAAGATTGACCGCAAAGTCTCCATACGGGAGTTTGTTGAAAAAATCTTCGGGATTATCCCACGGTTTAAATCCAAAGATGAATTGCTGGATGAGGAATTTGACAAGTTTATCTCCATTTATCCTCCCGGTGAGGATGTGAATTTGAGAGCATTGAAATACTTCTTTAAAGCCTACATTGTGGATCAGGATGTGCGAAAAATTATTTCAGCCAAGGATTTTCAGGCTTTACAAACCCATCCTACTTTGACCATTTCTCAATTCAAAGAAGTCGCTCCTGAGTACCGACAGGTCATTCCGGACTATGTAAAAGATTATGTAAAAATAGAGCAATTCGCTGCTTAGGGTTTCTACTCCGCTAAACTTAACTTACCAGCACTGCTTTAAATAATAGATTAAAACAATAAGATGCTAGATACTACTACCAAGAAAAGAATTGACGATTGCCGAGACATTTTAGTCGGTAAACTCCCCGACCCCAAAGCTCAGATTGAGCAGATTACCATTGGCTTGATCTATAAGTTCATGGATGATATGGACAAGGAAGCCA
Organism: Reyranella massiliensis 521; assembly: GCA_943370675.1. Classification (GTDB taxonomy): domain Bacteria; phylum Bacteroidota; class Bacteroidia; order Cytophagales; family Cyclobacteriaceae; genus Algoriphagus. The sequence goes on from CALRRX020000282.1 coordinate 4,142, forward strand.
TTGATTTAGGTGGTTCGGCTAAGTTCTTTTCTGGTGATTTTGAGAAATACGCTTGGAATAAGCTTTTTGACACCAAAGTCACTGCTGCTGAAATGCTTCGCTTGTACTCTGAAGCCATTGAAAGCATGGAGAAAAACCCAAATATTCCACAACTCTTTCGGGATATTTTCAACAATGCCTACTTGCCCTATCGCGACCCGGAAACCTTAAAACTGTTTCTGAAAACGATTGGTGAATTTGAATACACCCACAGCGAGAAATTAGGAGATGCCTTTGAATACCTGCTTTCAGTGATGGGTTCGCAAGGTGATGCAGGGCAGTTTAGAACACCCCGACATATCATTGATTTTTTGGTGGCGATTATTGATCCGGATAAAGGTGAAACCATTTGCGACCCTGCTTGCGGTACAGCGGGATTCTTGATTTCGGCTTACAAGCATATTCTACTCAAGCATACCAAAGCCAATACAGAAGGCTTGAACATTTACAAGTACAACAAACTCGACAAGAAACCTTTCAACAATTTAGGGGATCAACTTACACCTGATGACCGCAAAAAGCTGATTCAGAATTTTGCAGGCTACGACATTTCACCTGACATGGTACGATTGAGTTTGGTGAATTTGTACCTGCATGGATTCTCTGATCCACACATTCACGAATACGACACGCTAAGCAGCGAAGATCGATGGAACGAAAGCTTTGACATAGTCTTGGCCAATCCACCGTTTATGAGTCCAAAAGGCGGCATACGACCACACAAAAAATTTACTATTGCCAGCAATCGAAGTGAAGTGCTGTTTGTGGATTACATCGCCGAGCACCTGAACCCCAAAGGCAAAGCGGGCATAATCGTACCAGAAGGTGTGATTTTCCAAAGTGGAACAGCTTATAAAGACCTCCGGAAAATGTTAGTGGATAATTACTTGTATGCCGTAGTGAGTCTACCAGCAGGTGTGTTTAATCCTTACAGTGGGGTAAAGACTTCTATTTTGCTGATGGATAAAGCCATTGCCAAACAGCGCAAGGAAATCTT
>CALRRX020000283.1:0-5152 GCA_943370675.1 Reyranella massiliensis 521
TATAGGTTGTCCCAACTGTGTAGAGGAAGGAGGTTATTACTTAGCTTTCGAGCGGGAGTCGGAGATTATTTGGTGGCAAGTAGGAAGGATCCCAGAACTTTGGCCAGAAGAAATCCGGCCCTTTATGGAGAAAATGATCCAAACCATGAGGCAATTTCCTCCTCAATAATGAAAAGACCCGGCAGGTTTCTAGAACCTGCCAGGTCTTTTGCCTTGGAAGCCGTTTTCAAAGGATTTTTATCCGTGGTAATGGTTATTAAATCAACTTTTTAAAGCTGAAATTCATCCAACATCGGTCAACTGACATCGGACTGTCTAGACTTATTACATTCTACCAACCAATTCTCTCATAATCTGACTCATCACAGGTTCGGCTTTGGCTGCTGCGGCAAGCACATCTTGGAGAGAGACTTGGTGGATTTTTCCCTCCACACCCAAATCTGTAATGGCAGAAATCCCAAACACCTCCATGCCACTGTGACGAGCTACTAATACTTCTGGGACGGTGCTCATTCCCACTGCGTCTCCTCCGATAATCCTCAGGTATTTGTACTCTGCCGGAGTCTCAAGATTAGGGCCTTCGACACCACAATAGACTCCGGTATGGAGTTTAATCCCTTTTTCCTTAGCAATTTCCAATGCCAAATCAATCAAACGACGGGAATAAGCATCACTCATGTCAGGGAATCTCGGGCCTAATTCATCGTGATTTTTCCCTCTCAGGGGATTCTCTGGAAACAGGTTGATATGGTCCGAAAGCACCATCACATCGCCTACTTCTTGAGCTGGATTGAGTCCTCCAGAAGCGTTGGACACCAATAACGTTTTTACTCCGAGTTTTTTCATTACCCGTACCGGAAAAGTAACCTCCTTCATGGAGTATCCCTCGTAGTAATGAAACCGACCTTTCATGGCCAGCACATTTTTACCTGCGAGAGTTCCAAAAATCAATTTTCCGGAGTGGCTTTCTACCGTGGACACAGGAAAATGCGGGATGTCTTTGTAGTCGATTTCTAGCTGAACTTCAATCTGATTACCCAAACTTCCGAGTCCTGTACCTAAAATAATTCCCACAGAAATGGGTTGGTTGTACTTGTTTTGAATAAATGAAACAGCTTCTTGTATCTGATTGAGGTAGTCCATGGTCTTTAGATTTAGGCGCAAAGATAGGATTTTGACTCAGGCTTAGAACTTTTCCCCCTACTTGCTTGTATAGGAGTGAGAAAAAATCACCCTTATGATCAAGATTATTGTTGGCACCAACCGAAAAAACTCTGTTTCCAAAATAGTAGCTGAGCTTTACCAAAGCATTTTGGCAGAAAAAGGAGTGGAATCAGAAATTTTGGAATTGGAACACCTACCGGCGGATTTTACGGCAACTGCGCTGTATGAAAACAACGGCAAAAATCCGGGCTACAACGCCTTTCACGACCGCGTGAAAGAAGGCAAAAAGTTTGTGTTCATCGTTGCGGAATACAACGGATCGTTTCCTGGAATTTTGAAGACTTTTATTGACGGGATGACCTACCCAAACACTTTTCGAAATAAGAAGTGTGCATTGGTCGGCATATCCTCTGGAATAGGCGGGGGTGGCATCGCATTGAGCCACCTCACCGACATCTTCCATTATCTGGGTATGCATGTCCTTGCTCTCAAGCCGAAGCTTGCCAAAATCGAGCAAAATATGTCAGATAACCTGCTCACCAACAGGCTTTATGTAGAACTGCTACATACCCAGGCAGACATGCTGCTTGAGTTTTAGGACTTAGTCCACATTATCATGCAGGTATCTGTTGTTTCCGAGAATTTCGTTCTCGCTGCTCAGGTTAAACTTGCTGATCGCTGGTTCTGAACTGTGCTGAGGCTCATTGAGCGATACATTCTTACGCTGATACGCAGGCACGTTCAATTTCTCCTTCATTTCCTCAGGAGTGGCATTGAAAGCACGGTTGCCTTTCAGCTTCTCAAAACGCTCATGGGCTCTTTGAATGGCCTTTTGCTTCATCTGCTCGTAGTAATCATTGGCATAAAGAGGAGCGGCAGGCTGAGACTCCTGAGGAAGTTTTTCACTCTTCTTTTCAGTCTCTTCATAGAGGTTATGAACGATCTTTTCGACCTCTTCTACTTTGGTTTCAACTGCTTTTTCCTCCACAATCGGCTGTACAGAAAAAACAAATTCCTCAATAGGCTCTTCTTCTACTTTTGGAGCGCTAGGCGCAGCTACAGGAGCTTTTGGCATAGAAAACGTGAACGTGGAACCACCCACGATCGGCTCTTCTTTTACTTGCTGTGCCTTGCCTGATTCGAGGTTGATCACCGTCTTCACTACTTCAGGAGTAGCTACAGGCGTGCTGGCGATGGGAGTGGCAAAAGCAGACACTGGAGCAGAATCTACTCTCTTGGAAGTCTTGTCAGAAAGCTTATCCATCTCAAAACCGGTAGCAATAACTGTCACACGGATAGCCTTGCCCAATTCGGAGTCGATACCCTGGCCAAAAATAACTTCAGCATTGTCTCCTGCTTTTTCCTGTATATACTCAGTGATTTCGCTGAGTTCGTCCATAGAAAGTTCTTCCTCTTCGCCAGACATGATGGAAAGAAGGATTTTCTGAGCTCCTTTGATTTCCACATTGTTGAGCAATGGGGAAGAAATTGCAGAAGCAGCAGCACGGATGGCACGACCTTCTCCCTCTTCAGTAGCAGAACCCATTACCGCGGCACCGGCTTCCTTCATGACGGTCTTCACGTCCTCAAAATCGACGTTGACATCCTGGTGGATCGTGATGATTTCAGCGATTGATTTTGCAGCAGTGGTCAAAATATCATCTGCCTTGCTAAATGCGGTACGGATGGCCAAGTTGCCATAGATCTCTCTCAGCTTGTCATTAAGGATGACCAGCACGGTATCGCAATTTTCGCGAAGCGCCTCAATACCTGCCTGGGCTACTGCCATTTTCTTTTTGCCTTCAAACATAAACGGAGCAGTCACGATACCTACCGTCAGGATATTGAGTTCTTTGGCAATTTTAGCTACGACTGGAGCAGCACCGGTACCGGTACCTCCACCCATCCCTGCGGTGATAAACACCATCTTGGTGTTATCAGCAAGGAGTTCTCTGATTTCTTCATGAGACTCTAAGGCAGCATTTCTTCCTTGTTCAGGATTAGCGCCTGCGCCAAGTCCTTCGGTCAAGTTGGCTCCCAATTGCAATCTCAAAGGGACAGGGCTTGATTTCAAGGCCTGAGCGTCGGTATTGACTACCACAAACTCGACATCTTTGATGCCTTGGCCGTACATGTGGTTTACGGCATTGCTACCGCCACCGCCTACGCCAATTACCTTGATAATTGACTTTTGATTCTTTGGGAGATCAAATCTGTAATCTTTCATGTTATCTGACATATTTTATGGTTTGGTGAAATTTTTTCAGTTGTAGGTGATTGTTGTGTAAAGGGAAGAAAAGGGAAATAACCTGCAAGGCGGGTTATCTCCCCCAATCATAAGCCCTAGTTATAATTTTTGTCATCTCCTATATCTTCAGAGATTATGTTTCTTAGTTTGGTTCCGATTGCTTTTAGAATATTGTCGCTCAGGATTTTTCCTCTGTTTTCCATGTTTTTAGATGGCTTCAAACCAGAGTTTGCTTTTCTGTTTTTGTAAGCACCTTCCCGATCGTCGAGGGATTTGAAACCTGCCAAAACCAATCCGACGGTGGTGGCGTACATTGGGCTTTTTACATCCTCAATAGCAGACTTGCCTAAGTGCTCATTTGGATAGCCCACTCTAGTGTCCAGTCCGGTCATATATTCAAATAGCTGAGAAATGAACTGTAACTGCGAACCGCCACCCGTGAGGACGATGCCTCCTGCCAGCTTTTTGTAATAGCCGCTCTGCATGATTTCATTTTGTACGATCTCGATGATTTCCTCCATTCTACATTGGATAATGGAAGCCAGATTCCGGATGGAAATTTCCTTTGGAGGCCGGTTTTTCAAACCCGGTATAGAGACGATTTCATTAGGATTAGCCTCTTCTGCGATGGCTTTTCCGAACCGCGTCTTTAGAAGTTCCGCCTGATTTTGCATCAGCATGCAGCCTTCTTTGATGTCGGCAGTGATGATATTTCCTCCTAAAGGAATGACCGCCGTATGACGGATGATATTTTCATAGAAAATGGCAATGTCAGTGGTACCCCCGCCTATGTCTACAAGACATACGCCTGCTTCTTTTTCCTCATCACTCAAGACAGAAAGGGAGCTCGCCAAAGGCTCAAGAATCAGCTGCTTGGAAGTCAGATTCGCGCGCTTGACGCATTTGTTGATGTTATTGATTGCCGTGCTTTGAGCAGTGATGATATGGAAATCAGCCTCCAAACGTGTACCAGACATACCTACAGGATCTTTGATTCCACCTTCATAATCGACAGTGTATTCCTGTGGCATCACGTGAATGATGCTATTTCCGGGAGGTACGACCATGTTGTGCATGTCCGCAGTGAGGCGGAGCACGTCTTCGATGGTGATCTCGTCCTCAGTCGGCTGACGCATGATGCTGCCATGCATGATTTTGCTCTGGATATGCTGGCCTGCGATACCGACGATCACTTCGGCAATATCTACATCGGCCATGTTTGCACATTCCTCCACCGCTTTCTGGATGGCGTTGACCGTCTTTTCAATATTGGTCACAATACCCCGATCGACTCCGTCGGAGACTGCCTTACCCATACCGAGTACTTCGAGTTTGCCAAATTCATTTTTGCGCCCGATGATCGCGCAGATTTTTGTCGTCCCAATGTCCAGACCTACAATCAGTTTGTCGTTTTCCATATCCAAGCTTTATTCACAAACAATTTGATTTTTAAACTTCACGCTGATTCGCTCATAAGCATTCCAGCCTTTTCTCGGTAAAATTTCCTTGTACAGCACTTCAATTCGCTTGAATTTGCTCTCAAAGTCCAGTGCGTCCCCAAATTCGATCACCTGCTTCCCCACTTGCTGGTGGATTCGTATGTCGTTCTTTTTATTAATCTCCAACTCGGTCACCTGAGCATTCCAAAACTCGTCCTTGGTGATGAATTGGATCAATGGCATCAATTCAGGCATTGCCTCCACACTACCCTGATTCATCAATTCCTCGGCATAGTCTCCT
>CALRRX020000284.1:0-5087 GCA_943370675.1 Reyranella massiliensis 521
AGGTAGGTTGCATACGCGTTACGCACCCGTGCGCCGCTCTAGGTCTTAGATTACTCCTCGACTTGCCGCTCGACTTGCATGTATTAGGCCTGCCGCTAGCGTTCATCCTGAGCCAGGATCAAACTCTCCATTGTAAAGTTTCTATTTTATAAGTCGTTTATGATCTAAAGTATAGTTCATAAACCCCTCTTCTCAGGTTATTCTTTTTTCGCCTTACATCACTTCAAAGAACTTTTCTTTCTCATTGGAAAGATTGTCGAAACCGTTGTTTCGAAAGCGAGTGCAAAGATCGGATTTTGTTTTTTCTTTCCAAAAATCAGAGAGAAATTTTTCTCGTTTTTTTTCTTCGCTTTGAACTCCTTTTTCAATTTCCTTCAGGCCTTGTTCCTGAATGGGAGTGCAAACATAGAAGAGCAGATTGGATTACGCAAGCCTTTACCAAACAAAAATCCGAAACTTTTTCCGACTTTGATTTTACTATTTCAAAATCAGGACTTTCCTTTTTTGAATAGTGGAACAGTACTACATGGCTCACCAAACATCAAACTCTTTGCCTCGCTCTGAAGAAGTGAAATTAGCCTACCGTATGCAAAAAGAGGAATGGGATACTTCGAGCAACCTTTGATGACAACAGGCCTGTCTTTAAAATCGGAAACATTGATTGAAGTCAAAGTAAGTTCCGCAATGTATTGTTCAAGCCCGTTCAAATCAGCTACTGCATATCCTTTGGCAATTCCTTCCAAATATGTACAAACTAGCATATAGGCCCAAGTAGGAACGATAGCGTCCGTCGAACAAGTTACGGCTACCCACTTATTCTCATAAGCTTCCCAGTTAAGATCTTTTAATGCTTGTCTAAATTCCTTTTCTCTCAGAATCAATTCCTGAAAGAGGAATGGCTTTAAATCAAAGACCACTCTTTCTTCTTGAGGATAAAATTCCTCCATGTTTAGAGAAATGATTGGACTACTCGAAACCCTATTTAAAATTTCACTCATAGACTTAGAAGCGGATTCTTTTTAGAATGAAGTGCTTTAAACTCTTTTAGGTAGTTAGGAACGAAGTAGGCAATGTCTTCAAATTGACCTGCCTGGTATTTTTCAAAGGCAATCGATCCTAAATGGTTTGCTGATAATCCTAAGTCAACAAGAAATACTGCATTCTTGTGATTGACCACACTACTTACTTTTCCCATCGCATCTCCGGAAAAATAAACCTTGTCTTTTTCCAAGTAGTTCAAAAAAGAATTTTCGTCCAATACAACAGATTCGATAGAACTAAGCACTCGGCCTTCCTGACCAAAGGCTTGGCAATAGACTTCCATTCGGCGGGCATCCAAAACCGCAATTCCCACCTCACCTTTCTGATACTTCCTTTGCGAAGCCATTGCTTGCAAGGTATTGATCCCCAAAAGAGGTTTTGACAAAGCATAGGAAAGCCCCTTGGCTGTAGAAACCCCAATCCTCAAACCTGTGTAAGAACCCGGACCTTGAGAGACAGCAATAGCATCAAGTGAAGAATAGCCAAGTTCCGCATCTTGGAGCACCGAATCGATTAAACCAATCAGTTTTTCAGAATGTGCCCCGTCTTCCTTCAACTCCTTTAAAGAGACTAACTTCCCACAATCATGGATGGCCACTGAGCAAACTGCTGTCGAAGTCTCTATTGAAAGAATCTTAGCCATCTTACTTTACCGAGGCTGTTAGCGTTTTTTGAATTTTGGAAGGAGTATTCAAATAGCTTTTCGCTAAATCAATGACAGGATCTTGGTACAAGCCTGCCTCAATCATTCCCTCTTGGAAATAATACCGAGAAACAATCTCTTCACTCAGAATCTTCTTAATTTCCTTCTTATGTGTGTTGAGATCATTCTCTTTACTATGATTGACTTTTAGCTTTATCGCCTCCAATTGTGCTTTAATTTCTTCGTAATAAGCTTCCTTCTGCACGTACTTTTCTAAATCCTGAACAGATTTTTCGGTGTAAGTCGTGTAATCGTAATCTTTCCCTTCCAAAAACTTCTTGAACTCTTCATAATCCTGATCAGAAATTTCGAATGATTTAGGATTGGAGATGGTCTTATTCCTATAGAAATACTGAGTAGCAAAATCAAAAATATGATTGCCTGTTACCAAGGTGTATGATATGGGAGCGTAGGTGATTTCATCCACTTTTTCATCGGGCTCAATTCCCGCACCATCCAAAACAATCCTACCGTTTGCTGTTTTGAATGCTTTTCGGAGGGAGTCTGGTACAGTGGTTACAGCACCGTTTTCTCTGGATTGCGCATAATCGATCGCCTGAATACACCGGCCACTAGGAATGTAATATTTAGCTGTGGTGATTTTTACCTGGGCATTGTAAGTCAAAGGAATGGTTGTTTGAACCAGGCCTTTTCCAAATGACTTTCTCCCTACCAATACCGCCCGGTCGTAATCCTGAAGAGCACCGGCTACAATCTCCGCAGCAGACGCGCTTCGCTCATTGATCAACACCACTAATGGAATGTCTTTATCGATAGGAGTTTTGGTCGTTTTGTAGGTATAGTTGACATTTTGAAGTTTACCAATGGTTTTAACCACCTCTTTCCCCTTTGGAATAAAAAGGTTGACAATTTCAACCGCTTCATTCAAAAGCCCACCCGGATTATCTCTTACATCCAGAACTAGCCGATCCACCCCTTGAGACTTTAAGGCAACTAAGGCATTTCTCACCTCGGAGGATGCATTGGTAGTAAAATCGGCCAGTTTGATATAGCCTGTTTTATCATCAAGTTTTCCATAAAAAGGCACATTCTTCAGACTGATTTTTTTTCTTACCAAGGAAAACTGAAGCGTATCCGTGTTTCTCTTCACAGTTACTTTTACCGAAGTATTTGCTGGGCCTTTAAGTAGCTCAGACACTTCAGAGGTAGCTTTTTTGGAAACATCAAGGGAATCAATTTTCAAGATAAAATCAGCGATTTTCAAACCTGCATTTTGGGCAGGAAACCCTGTGTATGGCATTAAAATCATATTTCCTCCACCTCGATTTCCGATCAGAGCCCCTACTCCGGCGTATTCGCCTGTAGTCAGCATTCTGAAATCATCCGATTCTTCCTCAGGAATGTATTCTGTGTAAGGATCAAGTTCCTCCAGCATGGCGTTGATGCCCACTGTCACCAATTCATCAGGGTTGATTTCGTCTACGTAGTAAGAATCCAACTCACGGATGAGCGTGGCGAATATGTCAATGTTTTTGGCTAGCGCAAAAAGCTTGTCATTCTTTACCTGAAATGCGAAAGTTCCAAGAAAGAGAATCACAACTACCGGAATCCAGACCGCCGGTTTTTTAAAGGTTTGAAGCATGATCGGAGTGATTTTGGGATAATTCCTTTTCGAGTTTTTCTAAGGCCATTTTTATTCTTGGCTCAATTTCTCCAAAACTCATATCGGGTTTACCAACAAATATAAAGCCCAATGAGATCCCTCGGGCAGAAAGCAGGTGTTTATTCAGGCGATAGGCTTCTCTCAATCTTCTTTTTATAAAATTTCTGCCCGAAGCCTTTCTGATTTTTTTCTTCGAAACAGAAAAAAGTACTTGATTGGCTGCATTAGGGGATTCACTTTGGATCAGATATACCACCTTGACAGGGTACAAAAAAAAAGAGGAACCTTCGTTAAAAAGTTCCTTGATACGCTTTTCGGCATGAAGCCGCTCAGATTTTGGAAGTTTGAAATTCATTGCAAGGATCATACTCGTATGTGAACATACGAAATGCCATCCAAAGAATTATTTCTTCAATGTCTTTTCGTCAGACACGGTGAGTTTATGTCTGCCTTTAGCTCTTCTGGCTCTTAGTACTCTTCTACCATTAGCAGTAGCCATTCTTTCTCTGAAGCCGTGCTTGTTTTTTCTTTTTCTGCGAGAAGGCTGGAATGTTCTTTTCATGATCGAATATCTTTATCTAGTTGCTCCTTTGATTGTCCTATTTGAGATTGGCCTCAAAAAGGACTGCAAAGATATGCACCATTTCCTTAAATACAAATCTGCTCTTTACATTTGTTTTGAGCACCAATCCATTTGACATGATTCGCTACCAAATCTCCTGTTCTAATCCCACAAGTCAATTTCTGGAAATCGAACTTTCCTTTGTTTGCAATGCAAAGGAACCTGTTTTTCTCCATTTACCGGCATGGAGAGCGGGACGCTATCAGTTGGCAAATTTCGCACAAAATATTCGGGGATTTGAGGTTAAAGATGGTAAAGGCAGAAAACTTCCGTTTGAAAAAATCTCCAAAGACAGATGGGAAATACTTCCCGGCGAGGACGGTGAGCTGATCGTAAGCTATGAGTATTGGGCAGGAAAAATGGATGCAGGAAGTGCATGGATAGATGATCAACAAGTTTATGTCAACTTCGTCAACTGCTGTTTTGAGATCTTGGGAAAAAGCGAGGAGGAAATCGAAGTCACAGTCCAAATACCTCACTTTTCTAACCAAATAAGCACATTACTCCCAATAGGAGGGTCAACCTGGAAAGCACGAGATTATCAAATGCTTGCGGATTCCACTCTCCTAGCAGCTAAGGAGCTCACACATTTGACTTATCAAGTAGAAGCAGTTCAATTTCATATTTGGATTCACGGTGAGGTTCACTTTGACCGACAGCTCTTGATTGATCGCTTCGAAGCTTTCTCCAGAAAACTAATTCGGGACTTTGGAGAATTCCCCGAAACGGAATACCACTTTATCTTACAACTCCTCCCCTATGCCCATTACCACGGAGTCGAGCATAGACGTGGAACGGTCATTACTTTTGGTCCGGCTGATTCCTTGACGGATCCTGAACAGATGGAGGAACTCCTAGGCATCAGTTGCCACGAACTCTACCATGCCTGGAATGTCTGCCGGATCCGTCCCAAAGAATTACTTCCGTATGATTTTTCGAAGGAGACCTATACCAAGGCCGGGCTCATATTGGAAGGAATTACGACTTACATGGGAGACCTCTACCTGCTCAAATCTGGCGTGTACGATTTCTCCACTTACCTCAAACACCTCCAAAAAGTCATCGCAAGAGAGGCCGCACATCAAGGTTGGAAAAAC
>CALRRX020000285.1:0-5072 GCA_943370675.1 Reyranella massiliensis 521
AATATATTTCTTTCAGCATTCTCCCAAGTGGTGAAGATTCCGCTGCAGTGATTTCAAGAATCAAGGAATTATCAGAAAGTTTGAAAACTGCTGAAAATGACTCCGCTTTTGTAAGTCAAAATTCTGAGGTTCAATCCCCATTTGTTACAGTTGCACCAGGTGACCAGTTGCCAGCTTCTCTGACCACCAATGTGCCACAGCTTGTAAAAGGTGAAACTTACGGGCCTTTCATCACAGCCAACTCTACTTACGTCACCTACAAAGTAACTGATCAGTATGAAGGAACTCCTAAAATGAGAGCTTCTCACATTTTGTTCGGTACTGACGGAATGGATGATGCTGGAAAAGCTGCGGTAAAGCAACAAGCAGAGACTGTGTTGGCAGATATCAAGGCCAATGGCAACTTTGCAGAGGCTGCAAGACAATATGGTCAGGATGGAACAGCTCAGAATGGCGGTGACCTAGGCTGGTTTGCCAAGGCTGATTTCGTAGAGCCTTTTGCAACTGCAGCATATGCAGCCAAATCAACAGGCCTACTTCCTAACCTGGTAGAAACTGAATATGGTTACCACATCATCGAAGTAACTGAGTTACCAAACTCTACCTATACCAAACTTTCTGTACTTGAGCTTGAATTGGTAGCGTCTGACGCCACCAGAAATGAAGCCTTCAGAAATGCTGATGCTTTTGCTGCTGAAAGCGGTAACAGAAATCAGTTTACCGAAAATGCAACCGACAAAGGCTTGAGAATCCTTCAGGCAAACAATGTGGACGCTGCTTCAAGAAACTTGAACAACATCGCCAATGCGAGAGAAGTTATTATTTGGGCGTTTGGAGAAGCATCTGTAGGAGAAGTATCTTCCGTTTTTGAATTGGACAATTCCTATGTAGTTGCCACTTTGGTAAGCAGAAAAGAAGAAGGTGAAGCCAAATTGGAAGACGTAAAAGATCAAGTGAAACAACTTGTCATGAATGACAAGAAAGCTGCCCTGATCCAAGAAAAACTTGCTGGAAAGACTACCCTCGAGGAAATGAAGGCGGTGTTCCCTAATGCATCTCTCAACGACGTGCCTGGCATGAGACTTAGCACTTCAGTAATCCCTGGAATCGGTTTTGCACCGAAAGCTATTGGAACACTCTTCGGATTGAAGTCTAGCGGACAGATCACTAAGCCTGTTCAGGAAGACATCGGAGTGATTGTAAGTAAGCTTAACAGCTTGACTCCTGCGACAGAGATCGGTGACTACACTTCTTACCAAGCTCAGTTGTCTCAGGCAGCTTCTCAGCGAATGACCTATCAGATCATGATGGCACTCCAAGAATTGGCGAAGGTAAAAGACTACCGATACAAATATTTCTAATCAATGATTCATTGAAACCCATGTCGAAAGGCATGGGTTTTTTGTTTTTCAGGAATCTTGAAAGAAAGGGTTATTTTTGGTCATGGATAAGAAGTTTGATAAAGTCGCCTTCAAGGAAAAACTGGAGGCAGTGGGTCCGTTTCCTATGCTTTACATGTTTAAGTTTATCGTTCCGTCAGGAAAAGAACAAGAAATAGGAGCCCTCTTTCCAACACATGAAATGAGTCTCAAGCCAAGCAGCGGGGGGAAATATGTGAGTACCACGATTCACCTGATGGCTGAGAGTGCAGACTATGTGATCAATGTCTATGAAAAGGCTTCTGAAATTGAAGGTGTAATTTCACTGTAACAGCAACACAGGATGTGGATTGAAGAAAATAACCGTTTAAAAAGGAAGTTTACATTTCGAGACTTTCAGGAAGCATTTGCTTTCATGACAAGAGTGGCTTTTTTGGCAGAAAAGCTGGACCACCATCCCAACTGGAGCAATGTCTACAACACTGTGGAGATTGAGTTTACAACCCATGACGCTGGCAATGTGGTCACTGAAAAGGATCGCAAACTAGCCAAAGAGATAGATCAAATCCTTCAATGAGTGAATCAGCAGTAAGCCTTTTTTTGGTTCCTACTCCCATAGGCAATCTAAAGGACATCACCCTTCGGGCAATCGATACCCTGAAGGCAGTGGATGTGATTTTGGCCGAAGATACGCGTACAAGCGGGATGCTTCTCAAGCACCTTCAAATCACAAAATCCCTACAGAGCTACCACATTTTCAATGAACACAAAGCCGTAGAGAAATTGGTGGAGCGAATGAAAAAGGGAGAGGTGTTTGCCCTAGTCAGTGATGCTGGCACTCCGGCAATTTCTGATCCCGGTTTTCTACTGGTGAGAGAAGTGATTGCCGCAGGACTGGAAGTACAATGCCTTCCCGGCCCGACTGCATTTGTACCCGCCCTAGTCAATAGCGGCTTGCCCAATGATCGATTTGTGTTCGAAGGCTTTTTGCCCCATAAGAAGGGAAGAAAAACCAGAATCGATGCCTTGCTGGAAGAGACTCGCACGATGATTTTCTACGAATCACCTCACCGATTGCAAAAGACACTTGAGCAGTTGGCAGAGGCATTTGGAAACGATCGGCAGGGATGTGTCTCACGGGAACTCTCCAAGCTGCATGAAGAAAACGTCAGAGGGAGTCTCTCTGAATTGATAGAATACTATGAGTCCAATCCTCTCAAAGGGGAAATTGTGCTTGTGGTAGCAGGAAAACCCGAACTCAAGGAGACTCGGGAAGAAAAGCAGGAGAAAAAACAGGCAGCCTGGAAAAAGAATAAGTAGACCAGACAAAAGATTTAAGGCGCTAGACACAAGAAGCAAGACAGAGATTTAATTATAGATAACCACTAAGTCCATATGATTAGCCAAGAAAAGCTCAGAAAACTGCTCGAACAAACTCAGGAAGTAGCCAAAGAAGTCGGCGCATTTATCCGTAAGGAAAGACAGCATTTTGATGTAGAGAAAGTAGAACACAAGGGCTTCAATGACTTGGTGTCCTATGTCGACAAGGAGGCAGAAAGGCAGATCGTGGAGAAGTTAAGTGCAATTTTTCCAGAGGCAGGCTTCATCACCGAAGAAGGTACCAATACCACCAAGGGAGAAAAATACAATTGGGTGATCGATCCGCTGGATGGCACCACTAATTTTATCCATGGCATCCCTGTCTTTTCAGTCAGCATTGCGCTGATGGAGGAGGAAAAAGTCATCATGGGGGTGGTCTATGAAGTCAATCGTCACGAATGCTTTTATGCTATGAAAGACGGCGGAGCCTTTTGCAATGACACCCCGATCAAAGTGAGTAAAGCGCCTGATTTATCGGCTTCCTTGATTTCTACTGGTTTTCCCTATTATAATTTTGAATTGATCGACCGATACCTCAATTCCATGAAATCCCTCATGCAAAAGACCCATGGGCTCCGACGATTTGGTTCGGCAGCAGTTGACCTTTGCTACGTGGCTTCAGGACGCACAGAAGGTTTTTTTGAATACAATCTAAACTCCTACGATGTGGCGGCAGGAGCGATTATCGTCCAAGAAGCAGGCGGAAAAGTAACTGATTTCGCAGGAGGAGAGGATTACATTTTCGGGAGAAAAATTGTGGCCTCCAATGCCGCGATCCACTCAGATTTCCTTGAGGTATTGAATGAATTTTGGGGATAAATCAGCCCAGTAGAAAGTACCAAAGCGCCAGCGTGATCGCAGATATCGGCATTCCAAGCCCTGAAAGCAAGGTAGCAAGACGGGGCTGAAGACCAAATTGCATGGCAATAATGGAACCTGTAATCATCGGTGCCATTCCGCTTTCCAGGACAGTGACTTTAAATTCCAATGAATCTCTGTCCATCACCTGAGAATAGACCAGCCAAACAATTGCCGGAGCCAAAAGCAATCGATATCCTAATCCATACCAGAAAAATCTGGATGTAATTGACTTCAGGTCCACGGAAAACCGCAAGCCAATGACCAAAAGTGCCATGGAAGGCATCGTCTTTCCAATCAATTGAAGCAGTGGAATCATGACCTCCGGAGTGCTGATCTGAAAAATACTCATCAGCAAGGTCCCAATTAAAAATCCAAAAGGAGGAAACTTTAAAATCTTGATCGGGACTTTTCTTAAGCTTTCGCTGTGGTCGCCGTAAATGGATCCTACCAATATAGAAAGGGAAGACACCAACAAGAAAGAGCCTCCTTGATCGATCAAGAGAGCAATTGGCAACCCCTCTTTTCCATACAAGCCCTCAATCACTGGAAATCCCAAAAAGGAAGTATTGGCCAGTCCCGCAACAATGATCAGGCAACCAGTGATATTTTTTCCCCAGTTATTCTTTTTCCCTAAGTACCCAAAAATCGCCCAAGAAAGGAGGAACGTAAACCAAGCCACTGAGACAGGAAGCAAAAGCCCCCAAGAAGGATTAATAGCAGGAATGTAGAGCAGCGCCAAAGCCGGCAGAACAATGTGAATGAGGTAAGACTGCACCCAAGCTGCTGCTTTTGTAGCCGGAAAAATCGCAACTTTTTGGAGTGTCAACCCCAAAAACAGGCAGGCGATGGCGATGATGGCTCCGGTCATTTCGAAATAAACATAGGCTTAATTTCGATTATCTTAAAATCATGGAGGCTTTTAGCTGAGCAAGTCTTAGGGCAAATCAAAACTCAAACTGATGACCAAGCCCAAATCGATCAGATGTGATCTTTAGTCCAATCCAAAGCTCTTTCTCTTTTCCTCGAAATACTTTTTTACTTCAGGATAAAAGCTGCTTTCCACTTCGGGGATTCCGTCTAGCACCAACTCCATCGAGCCTTCGGAAGTGTCTTTGTTCAACTGCATCCCTTCGATGAGGTAAATGATTTCATCCAGATTGAGCGGTTCCCAGCAGCTCCCCGGATAGAGGATGTAGTCATTTCCATAAAAATCCACCGCTTCAAACTGGATCTTTCCCTCCAAAAAATGGGCATAAAGGCTGATTTGCTCCCCCCAAGTACTTTCTGGATAATGGAGCCGAACCAGCAAGACGGATGTGTTATCTCCAGTGAAGTAGGTCTCTGGCCTGAATTTAAAATCAAACATGCTCTAAAATTACGAAGTCCGATTTTGGGATTTTTCCCAATTCAGGAAGTTTGGGTAATATTTTCTCAGAAAATTGTAATTTTTGA
>CALRRX020000286.1:0-5070 GCA_943370675.1 Reyranella massiliensis 521
GTGTTGAGTAACCTCGGCTACCGGACTGAAGAATTGGTTAATGAGTCGACTATCGTTGAATTGCCACTTCTATTCAAATATCGTTCGCAGCGATTCAATAATACCCGCATGTATTTTATTGGCGGAGGGAGCTATCAGTTTCGTACCAAATCTCAAGATGAAGCCAATCTTGATCCGATTGTAACTTCAGGTCAGGATTTTACTCTAGAAGCTGGGATGGGTTTCGAGATTTACTTCCGATACTTCAAGTTTGCACCAGAAATCCGTTTTTCCCATGGATTGAACAACCTGTATATTCCCGAGAAAAACAATCCACAATTTAGAGATGCCATATCTTCTATCCGTAGAAAAGGAATCACTATCTACCTCAACTTCCAATAATCTCCGAAATTGATTCCGTAAAAACCTCAGTTTAAAGAGCGTTTGGAAATCTTCTCTTTCAGGTCAAACACTGGATAATTGCTATTTTAAGCCGAACAAGCGAAAAGCCTGTTCGGCTTTTTCATTCCCAAACTAACCCGATATCCAGACGATGACTTTCAAACCATGGCATTTCCTTGCCTCAACAGTTCTCTTGCTCTCCATAGCCTCCTTTTGGTGGATTTTCCAAGAAGGAAAAACTGATCCAAAATTGGGGGCTGTACCCTATGTTTTCTGGACCAGTTTTTTGGTCACCTTGCTGATCGTGGCCGCCACTTTTATTGGATCTAGGATTTTTCCTCATAAAGAAGATTCGAAATTATGATAGGCTGGCTGATTTTCTTCTTTACCCTGTTCTTGGCATCTCTGGGCTATGCTTCCTACAAGTCCTACAGCAAAAACCGAAGCTCGGATGATTTTATGCTGGCAGGTTCCAACATCGGGGCGATCTTGGGTTTTCTCACCTTTTCTGCAGCATTATTTAGTGCGTTTACCTTTTTGGGTATGCCGGATTTCTTCCGCGTTCATGGAGTCGGTGCTTGGATTTTTCTTGGGCTTTCTGATGCCTTGATGGTCTTTTTTCTGTTATGGTTTGGATATAAGCTTCGCAAAAGAGCGGCTGAAGTAGGCTACAAAGGTGTGGCAGGTTTTGTCCAAAGTTGCTTTCAAAACAAGTGGGCAGGATACCTGATTTTTGCCAGTTCATTTCTGTTTTTGATTCCTTATGTAGCTATTCAGATTCGAGGTATTTCGATTTTCTTGGATGCAGCATTCCCTGATTTGATTCCTGGTTGGGGCTGGGCGTCTTTATTGGTGATCTTGATGTTGGTTTACTCTGAAATCGGAGGCCTCAAAGCGATCATGTACAGCGATGCCATCCAAGGCTTGATTATGCTGGTGGTGATTTGGATCATCGGATATACCTGTCTGCAAATGGCTGGAGGATTGGAGGCTGGAATTGCAAAAGTGACTGAGTCCAATGCTGGCTTACTCAGTTTGCCCGGTCCAAAAGGGCTTTTTAGCAGTCCATTTTTGATTGCCTCTGCGATTGCTATTGTGATGATTCCAGTCTCTCAGCCACAGTTTACCACGAGATTGGTGGTGATGAAAGACCTTAAGTCAGTTCATAAAATGGCCTATGCCGTTGGGATTTTTGCAGTCTTGGTTATTCTTCCCACAGCTTTTATTGGTCTTTATGGTGCGGTAGCGTATTCTGAAAGTACAACTGCTGAGTTTGTTTCTGCTGCCTTGCTGTTTGATCAGGCCAGCCCTGTGGCGGCACTGGCTGTGGTGGGACTTTTTGCAGCGTGTTTGTCCACAACCAATGCTCAGATCTTCGCTTTGGGCACCGAGCTGAGGTCTTTGCTTACCGGTTCGGACAAAAAGGTCATGCGCATTACCCAAATTGCCATATTCGTTTTTTCGATCATCGTTTTGGTGTTTTCTACCTATATGAGTGATGAGTTGGTACTTCTTGCAAGGGTAAGCTTTGCTGGTACATCCATGATTGCTCCGGTGGTGTTGGGGGCTGTGATGTTTAAAAATCCTCCAAAATCGCTGCTCTTCCTTTCAGCTTTCGCGCTAACCTACTTCGTTCTTTCCCTAGCAGAATTAGTGCCTGTGGGATTTGCAGGCTTGCCTACCGATGCAGCCATGTACCTGATCCTGATTCCTGCCACCGCCATCCTTATGCTTATTCATCATTTTAGTTCAAAACCTTCCCATGAAGCTTGATTTCAACCTTTCTATAGAAAAAGTAAACCAACAACTCCCAAGATTCTGGGAGCTTTCCGGTCAAAAAATCAGATCCATCGAAAGCACTTTTGATACCAATAAAGGAGCTCCAGTTTTTACTGAAAAGGGCAGCTATGTGACCCGGGGCTGGACCGAATGGACCCAAGGCTTCCAATTTGGATCAGCCATTTTGCAGTTTGATGCCACAGGTGAAAAGGACTTTTTGGAAATCGGTAGAAAAAATACCGTTGCCAAGATGGCGCCTCACTTGACTCACATCGGCGTACATGACCATGGGTTCAACAATGTAAGCACCTATGGCAATCTTCTAAGATTGATTCTGGAAGGGAAAATTGAGGGTTCGGATTGGGAAAAAGAGTTTTATACCCTTGCACTTAAAGTAACCGGCGCTGTGCAGGCCACCCGATGGACATCCATTCCTGGCGGAGGATTTATTTACTCATTTAATGGTCCTCATTCCCTGTTTGTAGATACTATCCGAAGCTGTCGGGCCTTGGTAGTTTCGCACCAGCTTGGGCATGTGCTTCAAACAGAAAATGACCGTAGAATTTCCCTTATTCAACGTGCAATTCAGCATTTGCTGAGCACGGTTCGGTATTCGGTTTTCTATGGAAGAGGTCGTGATAGTTACGATATCTCAGGTCGGACAGCCCATGAAATCATCTTTAATACCAACGATGGTAATTACCGCTGCCCCAATTCCCAACAAGGCTATACCGGATTCAGTACCTGGACACGGGGTCTAGCTTGGGCGATCTGTGGTTTGGGCGAAACCTTAGAAATCCTCGATCAAATCAAAGAATCTGATTACGCTGAAGTCATTTCCAAAAAGGATCTGATAGCTGAGCTTTCTCAGGCTGCTATCGCTACTTCTGAGTTTTACTTGGCACATACCCCTGTCGATGGGATTCCTTATTGGGACACAGGAGCTCCAAATCTTCACAGATTGGGTGATTACCTCAGCCGTCCTGCTGATCCGTTCAATGAATTTGAACCAGTAGACAGTTCAGCTGCTTGCATCGCCGCCCAGGGACTTATCCGAATAGGAAATTGGCTGAAAGGCTCAGATCCCGAACGCGCAAAAACCTATCAGCAAGCCGGGATTCAATTGGCAAATGTGCTTTTCTCCGAACCTTACCTTTCTACCCAAGAATCTCATCAAGGGCTGATCTTGCACTCCATCTATCACCAACCCAACGGGTGGGATTATGTGCCCGAAAAAGGTAAAGTAGCCCATGGTGAATCCAGCATGTGGGGTGACTATCATGCCCGAGAATTGGCTTTGCTCATCCAGCGCATGGCCAACGATGAACCGTATTATACCTACTTAAACTGTGTGCCGGCATGAGCGGAAAGTACAAACCCCAATATCCCCGTGTAGCTCAGCTGAAAACTGCCGAGCAGTTTGAGCAGTATCTGGAAAAAGAAGGAATTCAACTGGGTTTTGATTCTGAATTAATTCCAGGGGAAAGTTCGCCTTTTGGACAAGCTCATATTCTTCGGTCTGGCAGAACCATAGGAAATGCGATGTGCATCCTGCCAATGGAAGGCTGGGATGGCACGGAGGATGGCCGACCCACCGATCTGACCAAAAGGCGATGGAAAAACTTCGCGCTGAGTGGTGCCAAGCTCCTTTGGGGCTGCGAAGCGGTGGCGGTCAGACATGAAGGACGAGCCAATCCCAATCAGCTGTTGATCAATGAAGAGACCTTTACCGAGTTTGTGGAGCTGTTTGAATTGGTTCAAACTACCCATCAGGAACAGTTTGGTGACACTTCAGACTTGGTCGTCGGACTTCAACTCACCCACTCGGGACGCTTTTGCAAGCCCAATGATAAAAAGCACATGGAGCCAAGGATTCTCTATCCTCATCCGGTGTTGAACAAGAAGTTTGGCTTGTCGGAAGATTATCCCCTGATGACCGATGAAGAAATCGATTCGATCATTGCCGATTACATCAAAGCTGCGGTATTGGCACAAAAGGCCGGATTTCATTTCGTAGATATCAAGCATTGCCATGGCTACTTAGGTCATGAGTTTCTGAGTGCGTACGATCGGGAGGGAAAATATGGAGGAAGTTTCGAAAATCGCACCCGGTTTTTGAGAGACATCGTCAGCGGGATTCGGTCTGCTGCACCTGGTTTAGAAATTGGCGTTAGACTGAGCATTTTTGACTGGGTTCCTTTTCAAAAAGGTCCTGAAGAAAAGGGAGTTCCTGCGATGGAAAGCTCCTATAGATACGCTTTTGGAGGTTCTGAAAGTGGCATTGGAGAGGACTTTGAGGAATCTTCTACATTTCTGAATGTCTTGAAAGAATTGGACATAGAGCTCCTCTGTACCACAGCAGGCAGTCCGTATTACAATCCTCATATCCAGCGACCTGCCCTATTTCCCCCATCGGATGGCTACCTACCGCCGGAAGATCCCCTTCATGGAGTCGCCCGTCAGGTAGCTGCTACGGCCAAGCTCAAAGATGCTTTCCCTGAATTTTATGTGGTGGGCTCAGCGTATTCCTATCTGCAGGAATGGCTTCCCAATGTGGGGCAAGAAGTACTGAGATCTGGAAAAGCTGATTCCATAGGCTTTGGCCGAATGGTATTGAGCTATCCCGATATGCCGGCGGATATCCTATCGGGTCAAGGTCTGAAGCGAGGAAAAATTTGCCGAACCTTCTCTGATTGCACCACTGCACCCAGAAACGGCATGATCTCGGGTTGCTTTCCTTTGGATCCTTTTTACAAAACCATGCCTGAATACGAGCAACTTAAATCTTTGAAAGGGGAATGAGAAAGACCGCATTGATCACAGGAGGTACCCGGGGTATCGGACTGGGGATCGCCAAAAAGCTGGCCCAAGAAGGAATTGACTTGGCATTAAATGGAGTCAGGCCAGATT
>CALRRX020000287.1:0-5066 GCA_943370675.1 Reyranella massiliensis 521
AATTGACTCAACTCAGGGCTTTTATCACAAATCACAAACTCTTGATTCTTGCGTCTAGCATCTAACATCTAGATTCATCCTTCTCCCACAATCAGCTTAAATCCCTCTCCGTGCACGGTAATAATCTGCACTTTGGGATCGTCTTTGAGAATTTTTCGGATTTTGCTTAGGTACACATCCATAGAGCGCGCATTGAAATAGCTGTCATCGCCCCAAATCTGCTTGAGTGCATGGCTACGATTGACCAGCTTGTTGACCTCAGAAGCCAAGAGTCGGATCAATTCATTTTCTTTGGAAGTAAGCTTGTGCTTGCCTCCTGGCCCTTCGATAAACTGCTCATCATAGTGGAGCACAAAGTCTCCAAAGGAATAGGTTTTGAGCGCGGATATTTCTGAGGATTTCTGGGTTCGACGAAGAATGGCTGTGATTCTGAGGAGCAATTCCTCCATGCTGAATGGCTTGGTGAGGTAGTCATCAGCGCCTATTTTGAGTCCTTCGATGATGTCGTCCTTTTGGTTTTTGGCGGTAAGGAAAAGGACAGGAAGATCTTCTTGCACCTTTTTAATTTCCTTGGCAAGGGTAAAACCGTCCTTCTTAGGCATCATGATGTCCAGTAGGCAGAGGTCATATTTATCTTTTTTGAATTTATTCCAGCCTTCTTCACCATCTCTACAAAGGGTAGGCTCATAGCCCTTCATTTCTAGGTATTCTTTAAGAATGTCGCCTAGGTTTGGATCATCTTCTACGACTAATAGTTTGGCTTTGCTCATTGCTTTTTGGGTAGGTTAATAGTAAAGGTACTTCCTTTACCAGGTTCTGACTGTACGTAGATTCCACCTTTGTGGGCTTCCAGCATGGTTTTGACATAGGAAAGTCCTAGACCAAACCCTTTCACGTCGTGTACATTCCCGGTAGGTACTCGGTAAAATTTATCAAAAATCTTCTTGACAGCCTCTTTACTCATGCCGATTCCTTGATCTTGGATCGTGACGATCACCTGATCCTGATCGTCCTTGGCCACCACTTTGATCTTGGGACTCTCTTTGGAGTATTTGTTGGCATTGTCGAGGAGGTTATTGAAGATATGGGTCAAATGGAATGCGTCTCCATCGATCTCGGCATTTTTCAGAAGGTTTTGGAATTCGATCTTTCCTCCTTTGCTTTCGACTTGTAGGCTGATATGCTCTACGGTAGATTCCAGAAGCTCTGCCAAATGAATGGTTTCGATTTTTAGCTTGAAATCATTTTTATCTAATGCAGCAGCCTGCAGCACTTTTTCGACTTGAGTTACCAGGCGTTTGTTTTCATCTTTAATGATTCCCAAGTACCTCGTCCTAAACTTATCATGATTGCTCAGTTCAGGGTCTTGTAGCGCCTCAACGGCAAGACTTACCGTTGCCAAAGGGGTCTTGAACTCGTGGGTCATGTTATTTATAAAGTCATTTTTGATGTCGGAAAGAGCTTTCTGACGGATAATGACTCGAATTGCATAGACAAAGCAGAAAATAATAACTAGGATGAATACAATCGAACTTGATATGGGAAGCCAAATCTGTCTGAACAAATGACTCCCTTTTTCAGGAAAGTAGACAAAGAGAAAGTTGTCCTTTCCTAATATATCATTGGGAAATAGTTTGGATTGGACTCCCTGATTTTTGATGACCATTGGATCGGAAATTGTTCCTACTCCGACCAGTTCACCTTCGTCATTTTGGATAGCCAGCTCAAAGGCTTCGATGATGCCTTTCTCTTTAAGTTGGTTTTTGAGCATTCTTCTCACTTCAGCAGTGTCAAGCCTATTCAAGATCTCTTTTTGACCCTCAGCAAGTTCATTGATGGCCTGATTTACTAATTCGATTTTGATGTTTGTCTTCCGGATTTTATCAATCGCATCGGAGGATAGATTGATTTCTGTGCTGATTTGAGGAACAATGCCAGAGTAAACTCTAGGCTCAGAAGATGCGGAGGGATTTTTGTTTAAGTATTCTAGCTGCCGTTCTTTTTCCTGAAGTAGAATCTGCATCTCGTCAGGGGTAAACATACTGGAAGCCATCTCTGGCGTCATGTAAGCGAAGAAATTTTCGAGCTCTGAAAACACAGAAATATCCAATCCTCTCGATTGTAACATCCTTCTGAAGGTACTGCTCACTTGTGGCATAGGAGCTACCAACATGGTATCTACCAAGGAAGGTCTGGTGTAGGTTGGCCTTGTTTTAATCTGAAGCTCGATGGGATCGATTTTCTTGAAGACCGCCTCTTTCAAAATTGGATCTTCAATAAGTTTATTCAAAAGGGCATCTGAAGTTTCCCCCTTCTCGAGATCACTTACTGTTCTGGAAAGCGCCTGAAGCACGTTTTGGTCAAACCGTTCCTGATTGATGCGGATCGCATTTCTCACCCAATAGTATTGGAATCCCATCAAGCCAAAGCTTGCTAGTGACATCAAGACGATAATTAGGGTGATGTTGCCTTTAGACATGGTGCAAATTTAACTTTCTAACTAGGTCACCCCTTGGACTTAACATGTTTTAACGGCTTATTGAAATAAGTTCTTTCAGGAAAAGAATTCTGGTTGTATCCTCGCATATTGAATTTGAACGGTTTCTTAATTACTACATCCAAAAAAAAGGGAGGCGATAGCCTTCCTTTTTTATTATTGGGTATTTTTGGCCCACAAATCTAAAACCTACTTTCCCGTGCCTAATCCCACGCACATTCAAGGAGTTGCTTTTTCTAGCCTAGCGGAAGACTTTGGAACTCCTCTTTACATTTACGACGGTGCCAAAATTGTCTCCCAAGTCAAGACCCTTCAAGAGGCTTTTGCCGCTGTACCCCTCAAGATCAAATATGCAACCAAGGCACTATCTAATATCAATGTGCTCAAGTTGATCAGAAAGGCTGGGGCTGGAATAGATGCCGTATCTATCGAAGAGGCCAAATTGGGGATGCTAGCAGGATTTGAAGCAAGCGAAATCATGTATACTCCAAGTGGGGTTGATTTTTCAGAAATCCAAGAAGCGGTGGACATGGGCATCATGATCAATCTCGACAGTCTTCCTTTGATGGAGCGATTTGGGCAAGTCTATGGTAGTCGCTTGGAGGCATGCATCCGGATCAACCCGCACATCATGGCCGGAGGGAATCTCAAAATCTCTGTGGGCCACAAGGAAAGCAAGTTTGGGATATCTATAGAGCAGCTTCCGGAGATTTTGGATGTGGTCAATAAGTACCAGCTAAACATCGTAGGACTTCATATCCATACAGGTTCAGATATCCTTGATGCAGAGGTATTCCTTCGTGGTGGAAATGTGCTTTTCGAGGCAGCCATGCAGTTTCCAAATCTCAAATTCTTGGATTTTGGGGGAGGGTTTAAAGTAGCGTATAAACCACAGGACATAGCGACGGATGTCGTGGAAGTTGGACGAGCTGTAGGTGCCGCCTTCCAAGAGTTTTGTAAGCGATATGGCCGCCAATTGGAGCTTTGGCTGGAGCCTGGAAAATTCCTTGTCAGTGAGGCTGGCTACTTATTGGTAAAAGTTACCGTGGTAAAGCCTACCCCGTCGGTTACGTTTATAGGGGTGGATTCTGGTTTGAATCACCTCATTCGGCCGATGATGTATGATGCTTACCACAGCGTCTATAACCTGAGCAACCCAGAAGGCAAAAAGGAAAAATATAATGTCGTAGGCTATATCTGTGAGACCGATACTATTGCTTCACATCGTGAACTCAACGAGGTCAAAGAAGGCGATCTATTGGTTATTAAGAATGCCGGGGCTTATGGCTACAGCATGGCCTCCAATTATAATTCTAGACTGCGTCCGGCAGAAGTCCTCATTTGGGAAGGAAAACCAATGCTTATTCGAAGAAGGGAAGAATTTGAAGATTTGATTAGGCATCAAGAAATCCATGAATTTTAAGCTAAGGCACCTCAAAAGGGTGCCTTTGGTATAATTATTGAGTTTGGGTCAACGTTCTGATTGTTTTAAGGAAAGCTTTTGGAAAAAATATGTGGATTGCTCGCCCCAATCACAAGCCCTGGTAGTATCAAATCCATTTATTAGTAAAAGTCAATAATGGTATAAAGTCCTGATTGGTAACTTTGTATCTACTGTTGGTTAGGTTATGCTGAGGAAATTTTATTGGACACTACTACTTTCTTTGTGGCTTTTGGGATCTAACATCCTATTGGCTCAGGACGTCCAATACTCTCAGTTCTACGCGGCTCCTTTGTATTTAAATCCAGCGCTTACCGGTGCCAGCGAACTCACAAGGGTAGGAATTAATTATAGAAATCAATGGCCAGGATTGGATCACAGCTTTAATTCTTACTCTGCTTACATTGATCATTACATTTTCGATTACAATAGCGGAGTAGGATTGATTTTTAATGGAAATCAAGAGACGCTTGCCAACCTCTCTACCAACGAAGTCGGATTAAGCTATTCTTACCGACTGAAGCTTTCCGAGAAATTTTATTTCCGCTTGGGTGCTCAAGCTAGCTACATGCAGCGTGATGCCTTTTTCTCTGACCTGGTGTTCGGTTCTATGATTGATATTGTAAACGGTACCGTTGGAGGAATTACAGATGAACTCAACGGTATTCCTCTTGATAGTCGCCATAGTTTTGTCACATATGCTGTTGGCGGGATGTTTTATAGTGATAAGTTCTGGCTTGGAGGATCGGCACATCATATTAATGAGCCCAATGTGTCCTTTGTTAACGACAAGACCAGTGTACTTCCTATGAAAGTTTCTCTTCAAGGTGGTTACAAAGTAAATTTGTCACCAGGAGGCAGAGACTATTTTACCCATTCTTACCAAGAGAGATCTCTTTCATTTGCATTTAACTATAAGGAACAAGACCCATTTAACCAATTGGACTTGGGAGCTCAACTCTACCTTGACCCATTGGTACTAGGAATGTGGTACAGAGGTTTACCTACCAAAAACAACCTACCAAACAATGAGGCAGTCATTGGCCTTGTCGGTGTCTCCTTGGAATCAGGATTGGATATTGGTTATTCTTATGATTTCACTGTTTCCAAACTGAACCAAAGAAACAG
>CALRRX020000288.1:0-5052 GCA_943370675.1 Reyranella massiliensis 521
CCTCCAAAATCGTGGTTTTAATAGAGTGTTTTGAAAGCAGGTAGGCCAAAGTGAGTCCGCTGAGTCCACCACCTACAATAATAATTTTTTGTTCGACGAGCATTAAGGCGTACTTCGATTGGGTAAGGATGATATTCGCCTAACAGGATTTTTTGGGAAGGTTCGCCTTCGGGTTATTATTCCTACAGATCATCAATGGAGATCAACTGATCCGATTATTTGGTAGCAGCACTATTTGATTTTTCCTTCTCCAACAAAATCTTATCAAAAATCGGAGCCACCGCTCTCCCTCTCCATCCCGCCGAATAATTGGCCGCCATGTATAGATCCAATTCCGGAATGTAAAGCACTTGGGTACCCCAAAATCCAGAATGTGAATAGGCATCCATGCCATTTACTTTTACTTTAAACATCCCCATTTGATAGTCCAGCTGTGCCTTGGTGGCATAGGTGACAGGCTCCAGCATCACCTTAAGTGTCTCAGCGTTTTTGAAAATTTTTCCTTTAAAAAGCGCTTGGAAAAAATCCACCATTTCTTGAGTCGTGGTCACAATTCCTCCCCCTCCAAAATAATCCATCGTCGGGCTGAAACCGTAAGTGTCCCTCCCTTCAAAATATTGGTGAATTCGGAGCTGATCAGTGAGTGGATCTATGCGTTCAAAATCCGTGCGATCGAGGCCGAGCGCCTCCAATCCGAGTAATTCTTTTATTCCTTCATCGAGTGATTTTCCTGTGTAGGTCTCGATCAGCTCTCCCAAAATCACATAGCCGGTATCCGAGTAGCTAAACTGAGCTCCCGGAGGTCCGATCGGTTCTCCTTTTTCCACACACATTCGGAGTTGCTCGGTTCGGGTCCACTCATGTCCGGGAGTTCCGAGGACAATTTCGAAGAATTCAGGCGCATGGGTATGGTCAAAAAAACCTGCCGAATGTCTTAAAATGTGCCGGATGGTGATCTGATCTAAGTCGTAATCCTGCCTCAAAATTTGAGCATGGGCTGGAGACAAGTGTTTTGAAATCGGGTCTTCCAGATTCAGTACGCCTTTTTCCATTAATCTTAGGATAGCTGCGGCAACATAGGTTTTGGTGACGCTAGCTATCCGAACAGTTTGGTTGGTCTGAAGGGAGTCTCCGGTTTTCACGTCATTGATGCCTACAGCGCCTGACCAAGAAAAACGCTCGTCTCCTGATTCAATGGTGAACAGAATTCCAGGATTAGTCGCACTGAGTTCGGACTGAAGGACTTGCTTAAAATTCTGAGCAGTTACAGTAGAAAGAGCTAGTCCCAAAAAAATCAGGCAAGAGAATAATCTAGGTAGTGGTTTGATCATCGTCGGTAGGATTGGTTTTTCAAGTAGGGATTTGATTTATTCTTCTGGAATCGCCATCGTGTGATTTCCTAGCAGTTTCCATTTTCCATCGACCCAAGCATAGCTTCGCATGAAATGGTACAAGGTAGGAGTGGTGCCACGATCGACCACGGTAAATCCGCTGACGATTCCAGTTTGACCCAAAATAACCACTTCCTGATCTCTTGGCGTGCGATTTCGGGTGTCATCCACCTGTCCGGCTTGGATTTTTTTCGCTCGACTGATCACAGCTTCTTTTCCATCGATAAGTCCCGCGTGATTGTGCACCCAGACAAATTCCTTCGCAACTAAATTTTCCAAAAATGATACGTCAGATTCCAATAATGCTTTTTCCCAACCCTGATCCAAACGCAGGAGCTCCTCTTTTGAGGATTGGGCGAGGGCTAAAAATGGGAGCAAAAATAGAAAGCTGAGTGAAAGGGTAAGGTGCTTCATAATTAGTAGAGATTACTGTGTTTTGGAAACGGTGACTTTTTGGTTCATCAGACGGGTCATGCTGAAAATCAGGATCAAGAACAACCCCAAAAAACCTAAAAGGAATTCATATCCGGTGAAGAAGGCGATTTTTCCGAAGAGAAAAGGCATAAGTGTAATTCCTACATAGGCGCTTGCCATCTGCATTCCCATGATGGATTGGGAGTTTTTCTCTCCAAAATTGGCTGGAGTCTCGTGAAGGAGGCTGGGGAAAATCGGAGCACATCCCAATCCAACCAGCAAAAAGCCCGGAATGATGGTCGCTGAAAATGGTAGGAAAAGCAGCACCAATCCCAATCCGATCACCCCCTGACCCAAGTAAACCAGTTGTTTGTTGGAAAAATGGGCCGTCAGAAATCCGGAAAGGAATCGTCCGATCGTAATGCCCAAGAAATACAAGGAGGTCAAGCGAGCAGCCTGATCTGCTTCAAAGCCTTTTTCAAAAACCAGAAAACTCGCTCCCCAAAGCCCAAAGGTGGCCTCAATCGTACAGTAACAGAAAAAGACGACCAAGGCCTGCTTCAATCCTGGCAGGGTCAAAAGCATTTCAAAAAGACCAGGGTTTGATTGGTCTGAGGATTCAGCCTCGTCTGGATTGCTTTTTACCCAAAGGGGGAGTGATAGGATTAATACTGCTACCAATCCCAATTGAATCCAAGCGACCGTCTCGTAACCTTTGGACCAAGAATCTCCCTTTGCGAGATAACTTGCCATAATCAAGGGTCCGATTGCCGCTCCGACCCCCCAAAAGCTATGGAGCCAGTTCATGTGTCGTGCTTCGTAGTGCAAGGCGACATAATTATTCAAGGCAGCATCCACACTTCCTGCCCCCAATCCCAAAGGTATTGCCAACAGACAGAGGTAGAGAAAGTCGCCCGACATCGAAAATCCCATCAAGGCCAAGGCGGTCATGCCTACGCTGGAGGCCGTCACTGCGGCTACGCCAAATCGTTGGATTACCTTGCCGCTAAATAGGCTGGAAACTACGGTGCCCGCCGCCACGATCATGGAGATCAATCCTGCATAGTCTACCGGTACGCCCAATCCTTCATACATCACCGGCCATGCCGAACCCAATAGCGAATCGGGTAGTCCCAAGCTGATAAAGGCGAGGTAGATGACGATGAGCAACAAGCTCTTTCGGAAAAGGGAGGGTGATTTATTGGACATAGATAGGGTTGAGTAAAAATGGTTTTTGGGTGGTTAGGCTAGTTTTTATCGAAAAACTTCGGATCGAAATGGGGCGGAAGCCTGTGCGCCCATTCGGGTCACCGAGAGGGAGGCGGCTTGAATGGCAATTTGAATGGCTTTTTCCCAAGATTGACCTTCTGCCAAAGCCACCGCGAGGGTTCCGTTGAAGACATCTCCCGCAGCAGTGGTATCTACAGCTGCTACTGAAGGCACTGTAATTCGGAGTTCAAGCTCAGCATTTTTGAAGAAAACTCCTTTTTCTCCAAGGGTGATCACGACCTGCTGTACACCCTTATCCAAAAACCATTGGGCAACCCGTGGGTAATCTGCTTCCTGTTCACAGGGGATACCGGATAATAAACTGGCTTCTATTTCATTTGGCGTAATCAAGAAAAGGTTCTGATAAACCGACTCGGGCAAATTCCTAGCAGGGGCGGGATTTAGGATGAGTTTTTTACGGGTTGATTTGGCTCTTTCAGCCAAGGAGACGACTGTTTCCATATGAATTTCCAATTGGCAAAGCCAACAATCAGCATTTGCCAAGGCATCCTTTGCTTCATCAAGAGAATCAGGAAGTAGCAAGGCATTGGCCCCGGGTACGACTACGATGTGGTTTTCTCCTTGGTCATTGACCGTGATCATGGCTACGCCTGTGGAGGTGGAAGCATCCATCGAAATCCAAGTTCGAGGAATGCCCTCTCTCTCTAGGCTTTCCATGGTTTGGCTGCCAAAAAGATCCGCGCCGACTTTACTGATGAATGCTACCTCTCCACCCATTCGGGAAGCGGCCACGGCTTGATTGGCTCCTTTTCCTCCCTGAAACAGGAAAAAATCTCCTCCCATCACCGTCTCTCCTGGCTGTGGAAACCTTCCGGTTTTGACTACCAGGTCTGTATTTGAACTCCCAACGACGAGAATTTTTGCCATGTGTAAAGTGGTATTGCGCTGAAGGAAAAGTGCTGTTCTTTTTCACTCAAGCTTGCCATATTTCCCCATAATCACAAGGCTAAGGCGGGATTTAGCAAAGATTCTTTCGGATTTTTCTGACGGGGAAAAGGATTTCCCGGTAGGACAGGATGCTTTTCTTGAGCGTTATCGCCTATCTTGAAGAATGAAAAAAGTCACCCTCCTCCTTTTTCTACTCCTTCCACTTGCTCAGGCCTTTTCCCAAAACAGACCCAATATCATCTTTATCCTAACTGATGATCAGCGGTGGGATGCCTTGGGATTTGCCGGAAATCCGATCATTCGTACCCCTGAAATGGACCGATTGGCGGCCGAGGGAACCTACTTCGAAAATGCCTTTGTGACTACTCCGATATGCGCCGCGAGTCGGGCGAGTATCCTGACAGGACTGTATGAACGCACCCATGGCTACACCTTTGGGCAGGGGAATATCAAGGAGCCTTTTATGGCGCAGTCATATCCTGTGCAACTGCGAAAGGCTGGTTACCACACGGGCTTTTTTGGAAAGTTTGGGGTTAATTACCCTGATTTTGCGAAGCTATTTGATGAGGGAGAAGACTACGATCGCAATGGAAAGTATTACGACCGCAGGGGGTATTTTTTCAAGACTATAGTAAAAGACACCGTGCATCTCAGCCGATACACAGGACAGCAGGCCATTGATTTTATCCAGGCGGCTCCTGCCGAAAAGCCCTTTATGCTATCTCTCAGTTTCAGTGCTCCTCATGCGCATGACCCGGCAGCGCTTCAGTATTTCTGGTCGCCGGAGTACGATACGATGTATCAAAACTTGACCATTCCTGACCCGATCATGGCCTCTGATTCTGAGTTTTTGGCGCAGCCGGAGTACGTGAGAAAAGGAGAAAACCGCACCCGTTGGCATTGGCGGTATGATACCGAAGAAAAATACCAGCATAGCGTCAAAGGCTACTACCGAATGATCTCTGAGGTGGATGCCGAGATCGGAAAAATCCGAAAGGCCTTGGAAGAAAAAGGATTGGCTGAAAATACCGTCATCATCCTGATGGGTGACAACGGGTATTTCCTCGGG
>CALRRX020000289.1:0-5029 GCA_943370675.1 Reyranella massiliensis 521
AATAGCAACGGGCTGGGATATGGAGTTTTCCCTTTTGAAAAGGAATCACAATCCAAAATTCCAAATCTGGAAAATGAGGTGACTCGGGCACATGCTTACCTCAACCAGTTTGAAAATATGCTGATTGGAAAGTTGACTCCTGAAGAAGCTTTGACTGTCCTTCGGACAGGCATCCAATCTGAGCAAAATGAGATCATCGCTCAATTGATCTCCAACCAGATCGGGCAGATTTTCTGGAAATTCCTGAGCGAAAAGAACCGCAACGAACTGCTTGCAAGCATGGAATCCGACCTTTGGAACCTTCTTCACCAGGATCGAACTCCCAATCTGAAGAAAACCATTTTCAACCTTTACAGTGGATTGGCTTACAACTCGGCAGGACTGGAAAGACTGCATGGCGTCTGGTCCAAAAAGACAAGCATTCCTAAGTTGATCCTTAATCCTGATAATTACACTTCCCTTGCGATGAATTTGGCCCTTTTTGGACATCCTTCATCTGAGCAAATTCTTGACGAGGAAAGAACCCGTATCACTAATGCCGATAGATTAGCCCGATTTGATTTTCTAAGACCTGCGCTTTCCAAGGATTATGTGGTGCGTGAGTCTTTTTTCCTTTCTTTTAAAGAGGAAAAGAATCGAGAAAAGGAAGCTTGGGTACTCAGCGCTTGCGGCTACCTGCATCACCCTTTGAGACAAAAGGAAATCAGTAAACAGCTAGGAGTTGCTTTGGATTTGATCACTGAGATTCAAAAGACGGGAGATATTTTCTTTCCTAAAGGTTGGTTGGTGAATACAGTTGGTCAATATTCTTCCAAAGAAGCCTATGACTTGGTTAACCAATTTCTTTCTGCCAATCCCAACTTGAATTCTTCTCTAAAAAACAAAATCCTTCAAGCAACCGATAACCTAGAGAGAGCACAGCACTTAGTCAGTCGGAATTAAATCCGGAATGATTCAAAAATTAAGTGGATCCAAGTGCTTGAAATGGCCATTTTGCTTGATTTTCTCTTTGGCTTGTTCGATCGCCTTCATCACAGGAATCATTCGCTTGAAATGCTTGATAAGAAAAATGCTCCGCTCCTCTTCTGATTCCAATTTCAGGAGTTCTAGCTCTTCTTCGAGTTTGAGTCCAACTTTATGGGAAAAAGTGAAGGAGTTGACCGTTTTGGGATCATATTCTGTCTTGAAGTCCAGGAGAAAGAGCACTTCCTTCAGGTAAAAAAGAAACTCATGATGGAGTGCAGCACTGATTCGTGGGTCATTTTTCAAGTATTCGATTTCTCCTCCGGCATACAATTTTCCTGGCATGGGATTGTCGAAAGTTTGGATCTGAAAAGCAGAAAGACAGCGGGTTTTGATGTCTAGCCTTCCGTCTTCGTAGCGCTTGTAGATTTTTTCCAATCGCACCTCTGTACCATACCCAGTGAGTTGATTGATGTAGGTGCAAATGCCGAAAGACACTCCGTTTTGCTCAGCGTCGGCCAAGAGTTGGCGGTAGCGTGGTTCAAAAATGTGCAGATTTAGCTCCTCTCCCGGGAAGGCCACAAGTTTCAAAGGGAAAAACGGGAGATAGATCATATGCTTTTTGTCAAGTAAACAGGTGAAATACCTATTTGGTTATTTCTTGAATTGAAACGGCAAAAAGAAAGCCCCGAATCTCTCCGGGGCTTTATTCTTATTTTTTAGCAATGTAAGTCAACAAGTCAACCACTTTGTTAGAGTAGCCCCACTCGTTGTCATACCAAGAAACCACTTTTACAAAGGTGTCGGAAAGCTGAATTCCAGCTTCTGCGTCGAAGATAGAGGTTCTAGCATCTCCGATGAAGTCATTAGATACAACAGCATCCTCAGTGTAGCCAAGCACACCTTTCATGGTAGTCTCAGCAGCTTCTTTCATTTTGGCGCAGATCTCAGCATATTTTGCTGGCTTCTTCAATCTCACGGTCAAGTCAACCACAGATACGTCAGGAGTAGGTACTCTGAACGCCATACCGGTCAATTTACCATTCAATTCAGGGATTACTTTTCCTACGGCTTTTGCTGCACCGGTAGAAGATGGGATGATATTTTGTCCCGCACCACGTCCACCTCTCCAGTCTTTGGCAGAAGGTCCGTCTACTGTTTTCTGAGTCGCAGTAGTTGCGTGGACTGTCGTCATCAATCCTTCCTCAATACCCCAGTTGTCATTCAATACTTTGGCGATTGGAGCCAAGCAATTGGTAGTACAAGAAGCGTTAGAAACGAAGTTCATGTCAGAAGTATAGGTGTGCTCATTTACACCCATTACGAACATTGGCGTGTCGTCTTTAGAAGGTGCGGACATGATCACTTTCTTAGCACCTGCGTCAAGGTGACCTTGTGCAGTGTCTTTGCTCAAGAAGATACCGGTAGATTCGATTACATAGTCAGCACCTACTTCACCCCACTTTAGATTGGCCGGGCTTTTCTCAGCAGTCACACGGATTGCGTTGCCGTTTACAACTAGGTGACCGTCTTTCACTTCGACAGAACCTTTGAATAGTCCGTGAGTGGAGTCATATTTTAGCATATATGCCATGTAGTCAACATCGATCAAGTCATTGATCGCTACTACTTGGATGTCTTCTCTTTCTACAGCCACTCGGAAAGCCAAGCGACCAATTCTTCCGAATCCGTTGATTCCTACTTTAATCTTGCTCATAAGTTGTTATTATTTTGAGTATAGGTTTGATTTCCTAATCCATTTTTGAAGGCCTCTTTTGGCCAAAATTTCCCGAAGGGCAGGCTAAGTTATTACAAATAACTGGTCTGCCCAAACATCTGAAGGCCTTGTGAGTTGCAATGCCCATGGATTTGAAATTCAAACGATTTCGGATCTGAAAATTTTTCTTTTGAAGAAAAGGCAGTCTAAAATTCTCCCTTTTGCCTATTTTCAAAATTCACATTCCTCTTTCACATGTTTGTCAAAGCCATCCAAGAAGTAGCCGGATTCACCCGCGCGATTCACTCCATTTCCAGAAACTTTGGAAGTCAAAAAGTAGAACGTGGGGCTGCCACCCTATTTTTCGTCAATGAGGAAGGATGGGCACTCACCTGTAAGCATGTGGCCCAATGGATTGCTCAAGCCGATGCGATCAACAAGAAATTCCTCCAATACCAACAAGAAACAAAAGGATTATCAGCCCAATTGGCTAAAACGGTAGCCAAAAAAGTGGGACTGGATGAATCAACAACTGCCGAGATGCGGATCACCTTTGTAGACGGCGTGGATAAAATCTCCAACATCCGATTTGTGCATCATCCAGATTACGATCTGGCCTTGGTCAAATTTGAAGGCTATGACAAATTACTTATAGACAGTTTTCCCAAATTCCTGAAAGACGATCAGGCAGTGCAACCGGGACAGATGCTCTGCCGATTGGGTTTCCCTTTTCCTGAATTCAGTAACTTCCAACTAAACTTGGAGAAAAATCAATTGGAATGGATTCAAGGCGGACAAGCGCGGTCTCCCCGATTTCCCTTGGAGGGCATGGTGACACGGTTTTTGGGAGATAAAAATGGGAAAATCCACGGGATCGAAATGAGTACTCCTGGACTACGAGGTCAAAGCGGTGGCCCCATGTTTGACACGGATGGCACGATCGTAGGCATGCAAAGCAGGACCAAACATTTGCACCTAGGCTTTGATATTGAGGATAAGGAAATCGTAGCCCATGGGAAACTGAAAAAAGTGAATGACTATGCATTTATCCACTTGGGAGAGTGTGTGCACGTTTCCGTCATGAAAGAGTTTATGACCCAGCATGGGGTGAAATTTCAGATGGCTTAGGCGCCTGAAATAACTTTTCCAAAGTTTGAAACTTTGGAAAAGGTGCAATAAAAAAGCCGGGCTTCAAAACCCGGCTTTTGCTCTTTATACCAATTGAGCAAGAATCTCATTGAAGGTTGGGCTTGGCCTCATCGCGGTGGAAGTTTTAGCTTCATCCGGTCTGTAGTAACCACCAATATCTACCGGCTTGCCTTGTGAACCGTTGTATTCGCCCACGATTTTGGCTTCATTTTCAACCATTGCTTTGGCGATTGGAGCAAACTTAGCCGCCAAAGCCGCATCTTTGGTTTGCTTAGCCATTTCCTCTGCCCAATACATGGCGAGGTAGAAATGTCCTCCACGGTTATCCAATTTACCGACCACTCTTGCAGGAGACTTGTCTTCTTCCAGCCATCTTCCGGTAGCTTTGTCCAAAGTTTCGCCCAAAAGGATTGCTGTAGGATTGTCAAACGTCTGACCCAAATGCTCTAAGGAAACCGCCAAAGCCAGGAATTCACCCAAAGAATCCCAACGCAAGTGGCCCTCTTCGGTAAACTGCTCCACGTGCTTAGGCGCTGAACCTCCCGCACCGGTTTCAAACAGTCCTCCACCGTTCATCAATGGAACGATAGAAAGCATCTTGGCAGAAGTACCTACTTCGAGAATCGGGAACAAGTCTGTGAGGTAATCTCTCAGCACGTTTCCTGTAACCGAGATGGTGTCTTTTCCATCCTTGATTCTTTCGCAGGAGAAAAGAGTGGCCTCCACAGGAGACATTACGTGGATCTCCAAACCTGTGGTATCGTGATTAGGAAGGTATTTTTCTACTTTTTTGATCAATTCGGCATCGTGCGCTCTGTTTTCATCCAACCAGAAAACAGCCGGTGTAGCAGAAAGACGCGCACGGGTTACGGCCAATTTCACCCAATCCTGAATCGGAGCATCTTTAGTCTGACACATTCTCCAGATATCGCCTGCTTCCACTTCATGGGAAATCAGAACGGTTCCATTTGCATCCACCACATTCACGGTTCCTGCAAAAGGTATTTCAAATGTCTTGTCGTGAGAACCGTATTCCTCTGCCTTTTGGGCCATCAAACCTACATTTGGCACAGAACCCATCGTAGACGGATTAAACGCGCCGTTTTTCTTGCAGAAATCAATTACTGCTTGGTAAACGCCCGCGTAGCTCCTGTCCGGAATGACCGCTTTGGTGTCTTGTGCTTTTCCTGCCTTATTCCA
>CALRRX020000290.1:0-5007 GCA_943370675.1 Reyranella massiliensis 521
GATTAACATTCACACACGAAGTGCCTACCACCTGGGAATAAGAAATCTCAATAAAACCTAACAAACACAACAGAAAAAGATATAAACGTTTCATCGCAGAAGGTTTTTTGAAAATTGAAATCTTAACAACTCAAACCCAATTTTCAGCTGCAGGGCCGAACCCGACAGACTTCTGTTGGTCTGATAGACGGGGTCCCAAGAGAGGATCACCACCGAACGGATACTTTCACCCATGGGAATGGGCTTGACCAAGGCAACTTCTCCTGACCACTGAGTGCCGCTAAAGTTGTTTTGCTCGTATCCGGTGGGATACCTGATGTCCATCCGGATCTTGGCAAAAGAGGTTTGGATAGCCCAAGTGGATTTGGTGAAGCGAAGCCCCAATCGCAAGCCGTCTCCCTCTCGGATAGGCCCCTTACGCTCATCAAAGAAGCGCTTGGCAACCCAGGTACCATAGGCTTCCACCTGCTGGGTAAATCCATAGCTTAGCCCTGCCTCTGCAAAGATTCCCTCCCCAAAGGAAGTCAGGGGATCGTACCATAGAAGAATGCCTGTCCGCTCCAGCAGTTTGGCATCCTTGAGTTCATTGGGTTCGATGAGATGAAGTTTCCTTTTGGGATCTTTCAGCAGCTCTACCTGTACATTTCCCAGTGTATCCAGCAGGAGTTTGGCGGATTTGCCATTCAGCTTTTCCAGGTATTCATCCGGAATGTGCTTGGCCTTACCGATGGCAGTCTCCTTCGCCTGTGCCATCAGTGCCTCGGGATCGGTACCCTGCTGCATCAGCTGATCAAGTGCATCCTTCCCATAAAAATCAGGGATCTTGGCCTCAGCCGGATTCCAGCCTTCGGAGAGCGTACCGCTGAGCGTCTGCTCGATCTTGGGCATCAGCCATTCATTGATCAGGGCCTTCAGGTTTTCCTCACCCTGATCCAGTATTCCATCCAAGCCCTCCAGATCGGACACTTGGGCCAGCTTGGCCTTGGAACTTTCCACACCTTCCAGGGTACGATCCACAGCTGACTTCAACTCTTCTCCTGGGATCTCCTGCTCTTCGAGCATACCTTGAAGCACCTCTGCCTCCCGATCCAATACCTCCTGTCCCTTTGCTTTCAGTACACTCACCACCGAGTCCTGAGTGGTACTGTCCTGCGCAGCTTCCTTAAGTTTCTTTACTTCTAATCGCAGGGAATCGTAGGACTTCTTCAAACCCTGAACCTGCCGCAACTCCTCCAAATAGGGAATGGCTGGCTTGGAAGCCAAGCCCTGCAAACCTCCTGTTGGAAACCCATTCGGTAAACCTCCTCCTGGGCTTGGAACCTTCGGTACAGCAGGCAAGGTCTGGGCAAAAGTGGAAACCCAAATGCTGGCTAAAACACAGAAAAGAAAAAAAGATTTGAGGGGCATTGGGTGGTTAAAAATTAGTAATTATACTTTCCAATAATTAAAAATCTGACTTTAAATAATAACGTTTAATAAAGAGTTTTCTAGAGAAGCAAATTACAAATTTGTGTGTATATGAAGTCGTAATTGAAAATTACGCCTAGTCCTAACCATTTTTCTTCTACACTCAGTAGGGAAGGAATC
This sequence comes from Reyranella massiliensis 521, assembly GCA_943370675.1. GTDB lineage: Bacteria > Bacteroidota > Bacteroidia > Cytophagales > Cyclobacteriaceae > Algoriphagus. The sequence continues at coordinate 1,588 of CALRRX020000290.1, forward strand.
GCCACTTTAAAATTCTAACTCAAACTACACTAAGTAGAGGATCCTTTCTTATTTAAGTTATCATTTTCTCAGTAAACTATCCAAAGGTTCCGCACTAATTTCGGTGATTTTTTCGGGTTCATTTTTTAAATCAAACATTTTTCTACCATTCAATTTTAAACTTGGAATTACCTGTTTCCTGAATTGATCCTCAAGTATAGATGAATTATCAGCATTAATTCTTATCGCAATATCATAAAAAACATCATTCAAATTAAATGTAATGGAAATATACTTAACCTTTTCTCCTTGTTGATAAAACTCGTATGTGGAATAAAGATATCGAAATCCATCATTAACAAATTCATAAATAGAATAATTTAATAATTCTAGCTCAGGATAAAAAAATCTTTCGTGAGTACCTGTTAAATAGTCATAAAACATTTGATCACCCTTAGGGTTATCAAAAAAATTGATAGCAAAAAAATCATTATTCATTGGTAGCTTGGCATACAGAAAGTAATCAGACTTTTTTTGGACAACCCAACTGTTCATTATACAAACTTCCAATGCTTTAGCATTATTGAGGCAATTTAAATTTTCTTTTTTCTCCTCAGAGCAAGAAAACAATAAAAGAAAGTAAATCGAAAATAATGGAAATCTATTTTTCATCTTTTTTTCCTGCTTCAACTGTTAAATTAAATTTAGATTGGGTAAGGTTCAAATCAAAAAGATATTTGATTCCTGTAGTTTTTGTTTGATTTCCATTAGAAGACTCTGATCTATTAAAAACACTTAATCCACCTTTTCCGATAGAAATTTCATTGCTTTTATTAGAATTACCATTTGAAATATCTATTGAAAAAGTAGAAGACGTTTCTATATCCACCATATTTGTACTTAATTTAGTATTTGTCTCGGCAACAGTTTCAATAGTACTTTCTGTATTAAAATTGAATAAACTAGAATTCTTAGATACTAAATCGCCATCTGCGCCCTGAACAGGTGTCAAGAAATCTGCAAAATTACTTGAAACAGATACTGTATTTTTCACATCTACCGATGTAGTTGTATTCGCCTCCATCAAGCCTAAATTTACTTTTGCTTCTGAAATTATTTGCGAAAATGTTAGTGATACAGACAAATATGCTTGGTCAATTGAATTTGAAACATTGACGGCAGCTTGTCTAAATGTTTCAGTAACATTATTCCAACCGTAACTTGGGTGCAGTGGATAGCCACAGCAATTCTTTGGCGCCATCCCATCCGGATCAATGAACCTTATTGGATTATCAAAGGCATAGTTGTATGGTGAATGCCTTCTCATTTTGTCTGACAAAGGATCCACCACACCCCACCTCCCAATCACCGGATCATACATCCTAGCACCATAGTCGTAGTACTGTAGCCCGGCGTCCTCGATCAGTTCCTTGCCGTTGTAGAGGTACTTATTCTTCTTCATCCCGGCATACTCATACCCGATTCCAGTCAGTTCCAAGCCCCAAGGGTCATAGTGGGTCTCTTGCACTAGAATCGATCCCTGGCTGAGGATCTTGAAGTTATCGAACCAGACGTCCTGCGTAGTTTCGTTGATGACAAACGTTTCAATATACCCATTTTTCTTGATCGCCAGCTTCTCCTCCAGCTCCTCGTGTTGGTTGGCTGCGTTGCGTGTCAGGACTTTCTTGCCCACCTCGTATCGGTTGCTATCTTCGTCATAGAGCGCGTAGATCAGGTAGGCTTCCGGAGTCTCCTTCTTCTGTAGGTCCTTGGCCACGATGTCCACCAGATTCAGCACCGCGATCGGATTGGGCCCTCCGGCCATCTTGCTGTTCAGCGCCAGTTCGTTTAGCTGATCCAGTAGCGCAGTCTTGCCGCCCATCGTAGCGAAACTAGCCTCGTTGACTCTTGCCTTCTTCTTGTCCAGAAACTTCCCGTGAACCGACAGGGTCACACTGTCTCCTTCGTAGATCTCCTGCGTAGTGCCCGGTCCCACCATCTCTCCCTCACTGGCATTCAGCCAGGCCACTTCCTGTCCACCTTGGGTTACGTTATGCTTGGGTTCCCGCTTCCGTGTACGCTTGATCTGGGTAAAGGTACTCTCCTCTTCCTCCGCATTGGCTTGCTCCATGGTCGCGATTCGGAAGTTGGCCGTGGAGTTCCGCAGCACCTGGCGTACGTTGCCCAGGTGATCCTTCAGGTAGTATTCGTAGAACAGCCCTGTAGGCTCAGATACGACACGCCCTTCTTCGTGAATCAGGTAGTCCAAGGCACCGTTTTGGTACACGTATTCCCCAACATACTCCTGGGTGGTGGTCAGTACATTGGATGTATTGTACACCTTCTGAGTGAGCTTCACTCCTTCGGCATTGTACCCAAAGCGGATCTTGGCTCCGGTGTTGAACGTCACCTCTAAAGGAAGATTCAGATGGTTATAGCTGATGTTGCTGATCTGCTTGTCCAGGTTGGTCTTCAGGTTGCCGTTGGCGTCGTAGGTATAGGCCTCCGCGCTTCGCTCGATGAAGCCTTTTGAGGTATACGATTGTGCCCCCATACCATCTGTTACTTGGGTCAGCTTGTTGCTGTTGGTTTGGTAGGTATAAGTTAGCTGGTCCACCACATCGTATGTCCCCGGTGTGCGCTCGTTTCTTCGGGTCATTGCGGAGATATTCCCGTTGGCATCGTAGGTCATCCCGCTGACCGAGTACCAGTTGGTCTCGTTTAGTGCTGTATAGTTGGCTGCTGTGATCCGGTTGGCCTTGTCATAAATGTAATTGTAGGTTCTCACATTCGGGGTCTCTATCGTGACCGACTTGCCACTCCAGAAGGGCTCACATTTCATCGACCAACTCCCAATAAACCCCATTCTTTTTATCATACCGAATCAAACCCTTTGATTTGCTCCAATAAACTTTCATAACAAAGTCATCTCTACCAGAATAAACATTATCCCCGATAAAAATCAAAACATCATCGTATTCATGGTAAGCCGTTCTAAAGGTGGAAAAACCCTGTTCAGCCATGTCATCAATTAAAATTGACTTACCACTTGTGTAAAACCAAACATCCTTAGTAGTTAACCTTAAGGTTAGTACAGATCTATCTTCCTTATTCTTCGAAACCGAGAAGAATGTGTTCTTCAAGTACTTATACCCTTCTTTATGGGAAGTAGTCCTATAACTAGAGATCATTAAACTTTCTGTTATGGTCCCATTAAATTTCTGGGCTTCTGGGTATCCATAAATAGTATCCTTTTTCAAAAGAAAAATAGTATCCATCCCACCTAAATTAGACTTAAAAACAAGAACCTGGTTGTCTTCGTAAGGCATCCAAGTATAATCTTCGACAGAAAGCCTGTTTACTTTATCACATGACATAATTACAATGAGTAGGAGAAAAACAACAGATGTGGATTTCATAATTTTTATATCATTCAATTAC
>CALRRX020000291.1:0-5001 GCA_943370675.1 Reyranella massiliensis 521
ACCCTGACTGAGGCGAACGCACTTGCCTCCGATGAGGTCGATGGCTGGGATTATAAACATTGGAAAATTGAAAGATTGGTAGATTTGAGATCAGTACGATTTACGATTTTTGATTTACGACACTGTAAAGGACTTCAAGCCAAATCTTCAAGGGTTGAGCTTAGAATGAAATGATTGGAGTTTGTGAAGATGTCGTAAATCGTCATTCGTAAATCGTATATTCTTAAATACTGAGAAAATTACTCAACAGCTTCTCTCCGACCGTACTGCTTTTCTCCGGATGGGCCTGGATCGCCCAGTAATTATCCCGATGAAGAATTGCGGTAAAATCATGAATATAATGCGTCGAGGCAATCGTCGCCTCGCTCAATTCGGCATAGTAGCTGTGCACGTAGTACAGAAACTTTGAATCTGGAAGGTCTTTCAGCAGAACATTGTCGGCTAGGTTTTCGAGTTCATTCCAGCCGATGTGAGGCACTTTGAATTCCTGCGAATTCTCCGGAATAAAGCGCTTCACTTTCACCGGAAAAATGCCCAAGCATTCCGTGTCATTTTCCTCAGAGTGTTCACAGAGCAACTGCAAACCAAGACAAACACCCAAAAAGGGCTGCTTGATGTCCTTGATCACTTGGTCGAGTTGACGGGCTTTGAGGTAAGTCATCGCCGAACTCGCCTCTCCCTGACCGGGAAAGATTACCTTATCCGCTGCGTGAATTTCCTCCGGATCATCCGTCAATACTGCATCAGCACCCAATCGCTCCAAGGCGTAAAGGACCGATTGGACATTGCCGGCGTTGTATTTGATTACTGCTATTTTCATTTCTTGAAGTCCGATGCCGGATGACCGATGTCCGATGAATCACATCTGACATCGGTCATCAGACATCCGACCATTTTCTTGTGTCTAATATCTAGCTTCTAATTTCTTTCTCAGCCAGCATCTCCTCCAATACCTTCTCGATCTCAGGAAGGGAATTGAAAAGCTGCTCGTAGCTGTCGATCACCCAATATTTATCCTGGAAGTGATCTTTCCAGTACTCGGTACTCATGATGTGTCGGACGTCGTATGGGAAATGTTTCGGTTCGTCGGAAAGGGAAAACTCCGTCTCTCCTGCCGAACTCAAAATCCCAGCACCATACACGCGTAATTCGCCTTTTTCTTTGATCAAGCCAAACTCAATCGTAAACCAATAAATCCGGCTCAGCAACTGAATGGCCCAAGGGTTCTGAATGTGCTTCAGGGCAATTCCGCTGAGCTTTTCCAAGAAATCCACATAATGCTGATTGGTCAGCAAAGGCATGTGAGCAAAAGCGTCATGAAACATATCCGGCTCCTCGAGGTAGTCCAACTGTTCAATTTTGCGCAGCCAAGTGGAAGAAGGAAAACGCTTGTTGTTCATCAAACCGAAAAACAAATCGTCGTCAATCAATCCCGGTACTACATGTACTTGCCAGCCTGTAGTCTTGGCGAGGATCTCGTTTAGTTCCTCAAAGTTAGCAATCCTGTCGGCAGTGAAATTTACTTCTTTCACACCTTCCAAATAAGCCTTGGAGGCTGCTTTGGGCAAGTTTGGCATTTGCCTTTCAAAGAGAATCTTCCAGACCTTGAAGTCCTCCTCCGAATACGCGGCGTAATCCTGCCGCAGGTCTTTTAATCTCGGGTCGGTAAAGACCCAGTCTTTGGGTTTGTTAATCATATTATAGTTGGGTTTATATTTCGGCAAGCTCAATATCAATTTCGACAAGCTCAATACTAAAGTTGTTCTGCTTCTCCAGAAGCAGAACACAATTAATCAAACTTTTCAAAGATGCTGCTTTCGGAAAAGCAGCAAAACTTCAGCTGTTGTCCTGCTTCTCCCGAAGCTGGACTTTTCCTTCAAACTGAACAAATGCTGCTTCTGGAGAAGCAGCATAACCAGCTAGTTGTTAAACCAAAAAAGGCCTAAACCGGATACGGAATAGGCCTTTTATATTTCTTCAGCAAAAACCAAAGTCATCCCTATTCCCTCATACGAGGAGACGATAAGAATGATGCACATAGGTTCTTGGTGTCGGATTCATGGTGTGAATTTAAGCAGGTTATTTGCTTGGCGCAAGGATAATTGATTTGGATTGAAAATATCACTCAAAAACCTGATCGAATTCTAATATGATTTAAGCTTTTGAATTGTCGCTTTCCCAAATTTCTCATAAATAATTTCCTGATCCTTCGGACAAATTAAACCTTTTGGGATTTGAAGCTTCTCCTTTAGAATCCAACGGGAAAGCGTCTTAACAGAAATACCAAATTCTTCGGCAATTTCCTGACGGGATTTGGCTTTTTGAGTCATGGGGTATTGAAAAAATTGGTTTAGCTTTAAAACTTTAAAAACCAAGTATAACTAACAAAACCCTCAATTGCAAAAAATCGCAAAAAAGATTTCAAACCTTATTTTTCCAATCTGAGATCTATCAGGAATTCTTTCAAAAGAAATTAGTCCGATTTTGTCCGATTTATAATATATTTTTTATATCTATATTTAAAAATAAAATCAGAAGAAAACGAACATAAATGATCCAATCAGTTACGAATTAACAGTAACAAAACAGTAGAATATTAATCCAACAGATAATCTTTTAATTCCAAATTGATATAGGCTTTTTTTATAGTAAGAAGTAAATCCAAATTTAGACAAATAGAAAGGAGGGCGATGAATTAATCCAAATGAAAAAATTGCACATTTGATCCAAGATTAAAATGTATTCTATTAAATTATTATTTAAATTAAAATCAAATAAAACTATGAATTTAAAATTCAAAAAAATCGCAAAACCAATTGCTATTGCAGTATTCTTTGTGGCATTATTCTTAAATTTAGAGGTATCTCTTAAAAACCCTTACATAAGATTGAATAATACTGCATCAGCACAAACAACCGTTCCCGGGGAAGAAACCCCAGAAAAAACTTGCTACAACACAATCACTACCTCTGAAGGCCATCAAGTCCGATATTGTCCAAGCTGCTCATTTATTGACAATTCCGCCGCATCCTGGGTTTCATCGTCAGGGAAATGCTGAGAGATTTAAGAGATAGACCGCTAAATTTAGCGGTCTATCTTTAATTTTATAAATTCATTTCACTCTAATGTCCTTCACTTCAAAACATGAATAAAAATTTGAATCCTAAAAAAATTGTTTTCATTATTGTCATTTTTATGATATCCTGTACTAAAAAAAATTCAAATGAACCTGTATATATGGCTTTTGAAGAGGTATCATACATAGATAAGTTTCCGAAAGAGTTTCATCTAAAAAACAAAGAAGTTACAGGCATTGAGACAATAGGTTTAACTAACTTCGCTATTTTTGACACCTTACTTATTTTAAACACTTCAAAAAAAAGTGGTCTCTGGTCATTTTATTCAATTCCAAACCATCAATTTCTTGGAAGTTTCATCAAGCGCGGTGATGGTCCTACGGAACTAGCCCAAGGCCCAAGTCTTGGTAGCAAAAGGAATTTAATCCAAGAAAACTCAACCCTTAACGCATATTTATATGACTTTGAAAAGGGAGGCTATCTTACATTTAACATAACAAAATCACTTATCTCAAATGAAGAAAATATTACAAGATCAAATATCAAAACACCACCATTTCTATCTGAATTTATTTTACTCGACTCAACTACATTCTATATAAAAGAAATAGAAAATATGGACACCCAACAGGGCAGGTACATCTTGAAAAACAATAAAAAAATCAATCATCCAATCCTCGACAAACTGAATCAACCTCAAATAAAACAAGGTGAGGATTTCAACATTCTGGCAAGTATAACAAAAATAAACTATAGCAATAATAGATTAGTAGAGATGCCTACCGGATTAAACTATTTAAACATCTTCTCACTAGAAAACAATTTTTCTAAAACTATTTGCATCGGAAGTTCTTTAATTGACATAAATAAAATTCAAGAGGAAGAAAGACAAGACAGAAAATACATATTTTCAGACATTCGAGCATTTGAAAATTTCTTTGGCGTCGTTTATATAAATGAAGGAGCTAAAAATTATCAAACAAATCGCACCAATAAACCTATAATACTCTTTTTCGATTGGGATGGAGAACCTTTAGCAAAGGTATTCTTGGAAGAACATTTAACATCCTTTGATATAGATAGAAAAGGAAAAAAAATCTACACCTTTGACAATCAAAATGATAAGTTCTACATCTATGACTTTTCAGCAGTGCTGCAAGAAATAAATTATTGACCTTAAGATACCAAAGCCAAAAAGTTTGATCCTGATTCATTTCTGGTGTAGTTTTACACCAAATAATACCTTATGGCACGACAAAGCATCTCACTTACCCCTCCCAATGATGAATGGCTAAAATCCCAAGTGGATAACCAAGAATACTCCAGAAAAAGTGAATTGGTGAATGATCTGATCAGGCAGGCTAGAAAGCAGCAAGCTGAAATGGATTGGCTTAGAACAAAACTAGAAAAGGCTGAAAAAAGCGGGTTTACCTCCGATACCAAAGAACAGATTTTAGCTAAAGCAAAAGCTTTGGTGAATGACTAACTATAGACTGAGCGAAGAAGCAAAAGAAGACCTGATCCGAATCTACCATTATGGTGTAAAAAGATTTGGAATGGTTCAAGCTGACAACTATTTCGAAAATTTTTTCGATTGCTTTGAGGCCATTGCAGAAAGACCATTTTCATTTGAATCTGTAGATCACATCAAAACAGGATATAGACGCTGCGTATGTGGAGCTGACAGTATTTACTTTCGACTAAACGTGGAAACGGTCGATATCATGGCGATTGTAGGAAGACAGGATTTATCCAATATTTTGTAATCCTTTATTATTCTGCATCTAACTGTCCTGATTCTACAGAAGCTGGACCTTGAAAATAAAAAATGCTGCTTTCGGAAAAGCAGCATAACAGCGGGAACTTGTTGTCCTGCGTCTCCAGAAGCAGGACAGTTATTCAAACCTGTTTAGTTTTTTACAAA
>CALRRX020000292.1:0-4987 GCA_943370675.1 Reyranella massiliensis 521
CATGCACTTTCTCAGAGCAGTTTATTCCAATTCCTTGAAAGAGGAGGGATTTGAAGTCTATCGACTGCAACGGGTACCCAATCCAGAAAGGCCATCCGATCAAGAAATCGCCTCCATGGCTCAAAAAATCAAATCAGGCCAGATGCAAGAGGTAGATCTAAAAGCCTTTTCTGAACTTTCTAGAAAGCCAAAATTCATTCAAATCGTGGACTCCAATCCCATGGATTTTTCCAAAATCACTACCAAAAATCAAAACGGGGACCTTGTGATCGAATTTGAAGATCATCTTTTGGTCAAAAACACCAAGTACCAACCCATTCCCTCCTATTTTGTCAATTTCAAACCTGGCCGACAAGAATCAGTAATTCACCTTCCAACAGGAAAAATCACAATCCAGGAAAATGGCAATCATTTCCCTGCATTTGACTTATTTCTGGAAGGTTACATGTCTTGGCTCAAAGTTGCCGACCTGCTACCTTTAGACTATTGGCCCAACACACATGACTAAGAAAAAACTCATCGTCCTCACCGGTGCCGGTGTCTCTGCCGAAAGCGGCATCCGAACTTTCCGCGATTCCAACGGACTCTGGGAAAATCACGATGTGATGGAAGTAGCCTCACCTGAGGGATGGCGAAAAAACCGCCAGCTCGTCCAAGAATTCTACAATCAGCGCAGAAAACAAGCCCGTGAGTGCCAACCCAATGCCGCTCATTTGGCCTTGGCGGAGTTGGAGCAGCACCTTGATGTGGAAATCATCACTCAAAACGTAGACGATTTGCACGAGCGGGCAGGTTCCTCCAAAGTCCTACACCTCCACGGCGAACTGAATAAAGCCCAAAGTACCCTTGATCCCAAACTCATCTATACCCTCGATCACTGGGAGATCAAAGAAGGAGACAAATGCGAAAAAGGAAGCCAACTCCGTCCCTTCATTGTCTGGTTTGGAGAGTCAGTCCCCATGATGATCCCCGCGATCAACCTGGCCAAAACAGCAGATTTCTTTCTGGTATTAGGTACTTCCCTTCAAGTCTATCCAGCGGCAAGTTTGATTGATTATGTACCAAGTCAGGCTAAAAAATTCCTGATCGACCCTGTCAAACCAGATACTTACCTAGGCTCAAACATTCATGTGATCCAAGAAAAAGCAACAACTGGAATAGAAAAATTCACTGAGCTGATGCTGAAACAGCTCGGTTTGTAGAGTAAGAGCACTTAAGAATAAAAGCAAAAAATCGATTTCAAAATCGCCATTTTCTCCTTCACTGAAAAAAACAAAGCCAATTCAAAAAAAATTAACCATTAAGAAGGTTAAGGAAATGAAGATCTGGATTTCGAGCCAATCCACGGTAAGATCTAAATAATGGGTAAAGCTTGAATTCTAAATTTTCTCCATGCCCTTAATGGTTTAACCAAAATGGAGCTCAACAAAAACCTGATCCCCGAACAACTAATTCCATGTTTTAAATACCAAAATGTTTAGAGGAATTCCCTTAAGTATAAATTCTTGGGAAGGTGAAAATCAAAATTTTATCCTAGATTAATCCCCGAAAAACAGAGCAATATCACCCAAGGCTCGAGTTTGACCAAATAAACCCAAAACCCAAATGAAGTACAAAATAGCGGTGATCGGTGCAGGTCCCTCCGGTATCACAGCCCTCAAAAATCTGCTGGACCAAGGACTGGACGCGGTAGCCTTTGACAGAAATGAGGAAGTAGGCGGCAACTGGATCTACTCCGAAAATGAAAGCCATTCCAGTGTTTTCGAAACCACCCATATCATTTCCTCCAAAACACTTTCCCAATACGAGGATTTCCCTTTTGACGAGTTTGATCCGGAAACGGCCGACTACCCTTCCCATGAAGTCCTGAGAAATTACTTCCAAGCCTACGCGCGTAAGTTTAATCTCTATCCTTTTATCCGATTTGGCACGATGGTCAAAGAATGCAAATGGATAGACGAACTCAACTGGCAGATCACGACGGAAAAAGACGGAAAAGAAATCACCGAAAAGTTTACCCACCTCGTAGTCGCCAATGGCCACCATTGGAAGCCTCGATATCCGGAATATCCCGGTGAGTTCACAGGTGAATTTTTGCATTCTCATCATTTCAAAAAAGCAGCACCCTTTGCAGGTAAGCGGGTTTTGGTAATTGGAGGAGGCAATTCCGCCTGCGATGTAGCCGTGGAAACCAGCCGTGTTTCGGCTAACACAGCTATTTCTTGGAGAAGAGGCTATCGGATTGTGCCTAAGTTTTTCTTTGGAAAACCATCCGATAAAGTCGCCGAACAAACCAAATGGCTACCTGTGAAAGTCAGAGGTTTCTTCAACCAACTCTTGCTCAAAGTGATGCTTGGCGACAACAAAGCTTACGGCCTACGTCCTATCACCGAACCATTCGGAGCAACTCACCCCACGATCAATGACGAGCTCCTGCACAAAATCCGCCATGGCAAAGTCAAGCCAAGACTAGATATCAAGCGATTTGAGGGGAAAAAAGTCATTTTCGAAGATGGAAAAACCGAAGAATATGACTCTATCATTGCCTGCACAGGGTATTGGCTGACTCATCCATTTTTTGAGAAGGACTTCATCGACTACTCCTCCGGTCCGGTACCCCTATACCTCAAAATGTTCCATCCCAAAATTGCCAACCTGCACTTTATCGGCATGTTTCAACCCTTGGGTTGTATCTGGCCTGGGGCTGAGTTGCAGAGCAAACTGATGGCGCAGGAACTGATCGGCAAGTGGAAAAGGCCAAAAAACATCGAGGCCCTTTGCGAGCGAGAAGTCACCGACCCACATTACAAACAAGTCAATACACCAAGACATACGATCACGGTGGATTTTCATCTCCTTGTCAAGGATCTTAAAAAAGAACTTCCCAAAGACTATGTCTCCAAGCGCCCGATTGTCCGCAATACTCCCCTAACCGAGTCTACTGTCTAAAAACCTATGAACCAGCGCATCAAATTCTTCCTAATTGGACTGATGAGCTGGTTCATCCTTTTTATGGGTTGGCTGTGGTGGAAAAGCCATCCTTTGGTAAGGTGGGAACCGCCACTTTCTCCCCAAAGTCAACAAGAAAAAATTGACTCTATCCTCAACCAAAGCTTACTCAGCTATCGAATTCCGGGTATCGTCCTCGGAGTGGTGGAAAATGAAAAACTGACCATCCTCCAAAGTGTGGGCTTTGCAGACCTCGAGTCCAAAGACTCACTGACCAGCACTACCCCGTTTCCTGTAGCTTCGATTAGCAAGTTGGTAACAGCCTTGACCGCTTCTGCTTATTTCCAAGAAGCAGGTATTTCTTTGGATTCGCGCATTCTTGAGGTTTTGACTTTAGGTAAAAATCAACAGGCAGCTGATTGGGAAGTAATCACGATAAGGGACTTGATTGACCATACCTCCGGATTGAAAGACCTAAGGAACTGGAGACAGCTTTTGGTTAAAACTGAGCTGAAGGATTTGAGTCAACTCCCTTCCCAGCTTACAAAGCCTGACCCAAGTCTCCCAAAACCCCACTATGCAGATCTCAATTATGACTTGCTGGGTTATATTTTACAAAGTCACTCCAGAAAACCCTTCGCTGAATTGGTGCAGCAATATGTATTGAATCCTGCAGGAATGACTTCTTCCGGCTTCAACTCTTCCCTAGATCCAAAGGAGCATACTTCGCTCAGGGGGTATCAGCCCACTTTTCTCTGGAAAAGACTGGAGGAAAAAAAGACCAAATTTGAACGCTATCCCTCGCCTTCCTCCGGATTGGTCACCACAGGAGAGGATTTGGGTAATGCCATGATTCATCTCAGTCGCTGGGAAGTCGGTTTTTTGTATCCCTATTTGGAACTTCTGGAAGGGAGTAAAGCCAAACCCTCCGGTTTTCAAGAAGTAGAGTTAGCAGGTCATTCTTTTCTCGGACACTTCGGAGAGCAGGGAGCTTATAATGGCCTTTTTTTCTTTTCCAAAGAGCTCGATAAAGGGATTTTTGTCCTGACCAATGGTCGAGATCTGGAGGATCATCGAGTTAAAATTACCGAAGCGGTGATTTCTATTTTAATTTCGAAACCATGAAACTTTCCTTTCCCCATCCCCTAGTCATTCTTTTGATCTTTGTTTTTCTGGCAGGCATCGCCACCTATTTGATTCCCGCGGGGAAATTTGAACGGATCTTGGATGAAAACACAGGTCGAGAGTTGGTTGTCCCGGGCAGCTTTCAATCCATCGCTCAGGAAAAACCAACGCTAAGCGACTTGCTCCTTGCTATCCCAGAAGGTGTCATAGCCGGCGCAGAGATCATGGTGCTGATTCTCTTTATCGGTGGTGCTTTTTTCATTGTAGAAAAAACAGGAGCCCTTCAAGCCGGAATCGAAGGGTTGATCTACCGCTTTCGGCATTCCAAAGCCTTGCTTTTTTACCTCTTGGGTTTGGTATTTGCTCTTGGAGGAGCTGCCATTTCCATGCAGGAGGAGATCATTCCGATGGTTCCGGTTTTTGTGATTCTGGCGTCGAAACTCCGATATGACCTTCGAAGCATCATTGCGATCACCTTGGGCAGTTCTCTGGTTGGAGCGGCTTTCTCCCCGATCAACCCCTTTGTTTCCCTGCTTGCGCAAAAAGTAGCCGAGGTAGAACCCTTTAGCGGTGCGGCCTTTCGAGGCACTTTTTGGCTGATTGTCCTACTGGCTTGGATTACCTTTCACCGAATAATCGGCGCAAAAAAATCCAATGAAGAAGCTGAAGTCGACCTCAAGCCAAGCCCGATTTCAGGTAAAATGGGCTTGATTTTGTTCATTGCCTTTGGCGGCATAGGCGTGATGGCTTACGGCATTACCGCCATGGACTGGGGCTACAATGAGATGTCAGCCCTCTTTTTTGTCATCGGAATCACTTGCGGGCTCATTGCAGGGCTCGGCGTCAACGGTACCGCCCGAACCTATGTGCAGGGATTTGGGGAGATGATTTTTGCAGGGATTATCGTCGGATT
>CALRRX020000293.1:0-4980 GCA_943370675.1 Reyranella massiliensis 521
TTCGATTTGAGCTCCCACCAAGTAATCAAAATCCACTCCCTGATCTTTCAGGACATGCAGGATCATAGAAGTAATGGAAGTTTTCCCGTGTGACCCAGCGATGACTACCCGCTTTTTGGTTTGGCTTTGATTGTAGATGAATTCCGGAAACGAGAATACAGGAATTCCCAATTCCTGAGCGCGAATCAGCTCGGGATTGTCAATTCGGGCATGCATTCCCAGGATAATTCCATTCAGCTTAGAATGGATTTTTTCAGGGTACCAACCCAATTTTTCAGGAAGAATTCCCGCTTTTTCGAGTCGGGTTCTGGAAGGTTCGTAGATTTCATCATCGCTTCCGGTTACTTGGTAGCCTTTTTGGACCAGAGCGAGTGCAAGATTGTGCATCACTGCGCCACCAATAGCGATGAAATGGTAGTTGTTCATAAGGTGAAAAATCTTGGATTTTTTAAGCTATCAAACTTAACCAGAAAATGAGAGAGAGGAGGGGTAATCCTGAATTTTCATTTTTCTGATTTTTTGAGGCTTTGATTTTGGCTATTTTCGGCCATTAATTTTTACCGAAGATGTTACCCGATAAGTTTGCCTATCTGACGATGTCCTTACTCTACCTTTTGGCTTGGTGGGTAGTATATTTGAAAAGCCCATGGAAAAGTGGAATGGTCAAAGTGGGGCTAGTGGGAGGATTGATGGGGATCATCGCAGAGGTCTGGTATTTCCATGATTATTGGAGACCGCCGATGATTTTGGCCGAAGGATGGCCTGGGATTGAGGATTTTATCATTGGCTTTGCCATGTTTGGCGTGGGCGGATACATTCATGCTGCTTTTACCAAAAAAGAAATTGACCATGATCGTCAGACTCCTGCCAAAAATAAGGACCTGTTTATTCTTTGGGTGATTGGTTGCTTAAGCTTGACTGTATTTAGCTTGGTGTTTAAGATTCATTCAGGCTATGTCACCTTCTTGACCTTTATGGGCTTGGCAGTGTACATCTGGATTCAGCGTCCTGACTTGATTCGGATTTCATTGGTTTCCGGATTTGCTACCCTTGCCATCGTAATTTTGATCTATTATATCACGTTTGGGATTCTTTACCCGCACTTTTGGGATACCTATGGGATGCTGAATGACGAACCCATTTTGGGATACAAAATCATGAGCATCCCCGTTTCAGAAATGCTTTGGCACTTCAGCTGGGCGATTCTTTGCTCCATGTTCAGAGGTTACAGAAACGGGGTTTACTATAAAGAAGCATTACCCGCCAAGGTCTGAATTTTGCTGATATAGGTATGTTGATAAGTTTTGGAAAACTTGTTCAAAACTCTTGCCTTTCAGCCGATACATTTGTTTTATGACAGAGAATACCAATTCCCCCCGAATCACCCGGAAAAAACCCACTTACGATAATCCCACCAATTTTCTAGGAAAAATCCCTCCTCAGGCTGTTGAGCTTGAAGAAGCGGTTTTGGGTGCGTTGATGCTGGAAAAGGATGCTTTGACCAATGTCATCGATATCCTGAAGGTGGAGAGCTTTTACAAAGAATCCCACAAAGTGATTTTTCAGGCGATTTTGGATTTGTTTTCCGAGAGTCAGCCTATTGACCTCCTTACTGTCACAACTCAGCTTCGCAAAAATGGTGCGTTGGAGATTGCTGGAGGGGCATTTTATGTCACCGAACTCACCTCCAAGGTAGCCTCAGCAGCCAATATTGAGTACCATGCAAGGATCATCACCGAACAATCGATCAAACGGGAATTGATCCGGATTTCTTCAGAAATTCAAAAAGACGCGTTTGAGGATACCACTGACGTGTTTGAGCTTTTGGACAAAATGGAGCAATCCATGTTTGAAATTTCCGAGAAGAATATCCGGAAAAATTACTCCGACATGCGCTCGATCATGCGGGATGCGATTGCGGAACTGGAAGAGAGAAAAAATCAAAAAGATGGTTTGACCGGAGTACCATCAGGTTTTACTGCCTTGGATCGGGTGACTTCAGGCTGGCAGAAATCGGATTTGGTCATCATCGCAGCACGACCTGCGATGGGTAAGACGGCCTTTGTTTTGTCTGTCCTTCGAAATGCTGCAGTGGATCATAGCCGACCTGTGGCGATTTTTTCTCTGGAAATGTCCGCTGTGCAGTTGGTCAACCGTCTCATTTCTTCCGAAGCCGAATTGGATTCTGAGAAAATCAAAAAGGGAACTTTGGCTGACCACGAATGGGCTCAGCTGGTACATAAGACTGCCAAACTTTCCAAAGCACCTCTTTTCGTAGATGATACTCCAGCACTTTCTATCTTGGAGCTACGAGCCAAATGTCGAAAGCTCAAGGCACAGCACGACATCCAAATGGTCGTTGTTGACTACTTGCAGCTGATGTCTGGAGATTCAAAAAATGGGGGACAAGGTGGAAACCGTGAACAGGAAATTGCTTCTATCTCTAGAGCATTGAAAAAGATTGCAAAGGAGTTGAGCATTCCGGTTATCGCACTTTCTCAGCTTTCCCGTGCTGTTGAAACCCGTGGGGGTGATAAAAGACCCCAACTATCTGACCTTCGTGAATCCGGGGCGATCGAGCAGGATGCCGATATGGTTATGTTCCTTTACCGCCCCGAGTATTATGGCATTACCGAAGACGAAGGAGGAGCATCCACCGCAGGAGTCGGCGAAGTGATCATTGCGAAGCACCGTAACGGTTCACTTGAGAATGTCAAGCTCCGATTTATCGGAAGGTACACCAAGTTTACTGACTTAGACGGTGGAATCAATTATCCTTCCAACCAAGCCGTAGAAGTGGGATATAGCGCTAAGTTTACCTCGAGCGCCTCAGGTGTTTCCTCGTTTGATTCACCAACCATCAAAATGACTTCCAAAGCTAACGAAGATGATGTTGACAGAGCATTTAATGGAGGAACTGACCAAGCACCGTTTTAAGCCATGAAAAGTATTGTTCTAAATAATGAACTGGAAGCCAAAATCCAGCTCATTGATTCGCCTTTTCCAACCCCGAGCCAAGACGAAGTAGTAGTCAAAATCAAAGCGGCCGCGCTCAATCACCGGGATGAGTGGAGTAGAAAAGGTCTTTATCCCAATCTGAAAAACGGAGTTATTTTGGGTTCGGATGGCGCTGGTATTGTCGATGCTGTGGGTTCTGATCAACACAGTCACTGGATTGGTAAAGAAGTCATCATCAATCCTGCTATCAATTGGGGCTCAAGCCAGCTCGCTCAATCCAAGAATTTTGAAATTCTAGGAATGCCGAGAAATGGCACGTTAGCTGAGCATGTGGCCGTACCCGTTGATCGATTGCATGAAAAGCCTTCACACCTATCTTGGGAGGAAGCTGGGGCTTTGCCCTTGGCAGGATTGACAGCCTACAGGGCCTTGGTGTATCAAGGTCAGGTAAAATCAGGAGACAAAGTCTTGGTGACTGGAATCGGTGGAGGAGTAGCCCAGTTTGCCGCTCAGTTTGCCTTGGCATTGGGTGCAGAAGTGTATGCTAGCAGTAGCAGTGAGGCAAAATCAGAAAGAGCGCTGGCAATGGGGATTAAAGTTGTTTTCAATTACAAATCTGATTCTTGGACACAAGAAGCTCTCGATAAAA
The DNA here is from genome assembly GCA_943370675.1 of Reyranella massiliensis 521. GTDB lineage: Bacteria > Bacteroidota > Bacteroidia > Cytophagales > Cyclobacteriaceae > Algoriphagus. Next base: position 3,608 of record CALRRX020000293.1, read on the forward strand.
CAGGTGGATTTGATTTGATCATCGATGGTGCTGCAGGAGATACGCTTAACAATTTGATTTCAGTTGCCAAACCAGGCGGAAAGATCGTGTTCTACGGTGCCACCATGGGCAATCCTGGGAAGCTAGAGGCTAGAAAGATTTTTTGGAATCAGTTGAAAATCATGGGATCTACGATGGGATCTGACAAAGATTTTGCAGAAATGCTTGAACTGGTAGCTACCAAGCAAATACGACCTGTGATTGATCAGGTATTTCCATTGGAAAAAGCAGTGGATGCATTTGATAGGATGAAGGCAGGGGCTCAATTTGGAAAAATTGTACTGACTCCTTGATCTTGGAGTCAGTGATCTGACTTAAGAGTCAATCTTGATCTGTTTCGAATAAGAAGTTTTGATAAGCGTTTCGTAATTCTTTAAGTGCTTTTTCCTCTTTGGTATTCACTGCCAATTCAATCCCTGTTTCGAAGATTTTCTTCGCTTTTTCCAATTCATTCAATTCAAAGAAAAAGTGTGCTGCGGGGAAATAAACAGGGAGATAATTCGGGAATTTTTCCAATACGAAATCAAACATTTTGCCTGCTTCGAAAGTGTCTTTTTCTCTGAGTTCCAAGCCCAGTGCATAATAATTAAAAGGGTTTTCAGGTTCTTCCAAAATGTAGGTTCTCAGCAGTTGAATCCTGTCCAAATAGCTCATGAATTGTTTTTTTAATTAGGCTTTGCCTGTTATTTTCACGCGAAATAAATCTAAAATAATCTAACTCTAAACCAATGAAGATTCTTGTTTGTATCACACACGTACCCGATACGACTTCCAAGATTCAATTTACTGCCAACAATACCAAGTTTGACACCACGGGAGTTCAGTTTATTATCGGCCCCTATGATGACTATGCTTTGGCTCGTGCTGTAGAGCTTCGGGATCAAACGGGAGGTACTTTGACCGCATTGAATGTAGGCGAAGCCGAGACAGAGCCTACGCTTAGAAAAGCCTTAGCAATTGGAGCAGACGACGCTATTCGTGTCAACAGTTTTCCGAAGGATTCTTTTTTTGTAGCGACTCAAATCGCGCACTATGCAAAGGCAGGAGAATATGAATTGATTTTGATGGGTAGAGAATCCATCGATTTCAATGGGGGTATGGTTCACGGTATGGTTGGTGAACTTCTCGGTATGCCTTCTTTTTCTCCAGTTATGAAATTGGACTTAGAGGGTACAACCGTGAAAATGGCAAGAGAAATAGAAGGAGGCAAAGAACATTTAGAGGCGCAATTGCCTTTGATTGCAGGTTGTCAGGAACCAATTGCAGAATGGAAAATTCCAAACATGCGTGGTATCATGTCTGCCCGTACTAAGCCTTTGACTGTAGTAGAACCT
>CALRRX020000294.1:0-4977 GCA_943370675.1 Reyranella massiliensis 521
TTCTGTACCAGCCACTTTGGCGGTATAGCCCGAAATAAAATGGTACATAGCCTGGCTTTTATTCAAGCGTGAAATAGGAGGAATCACACCAAAGGCATCGGCAGTCAGAAAGAAAATGTTTTTTGGTGAAGCCGCGATGGAAGGCTCAATCGCATTTGCGATGTGGTGAATAGGGTAGGCAGTACGGGTGTTTTCGGTAACCTCCGTATTTGTATAGTCTACTTCCCTTGTTCCGGGTTTGAACCGGGTATTTTCCACTATTGCTCCAAACTTGATGGCATCAAAGATTTCAGGTTCTTTTTCACGACTGAGGTCTACTACTTTGGCGTAGCAGCCTCCTTCAAAGTTAAACACAGCATCTTCCGACCAACCGTGCTCATCGTCGCCGATCAGAAATCGATTAGGATCTGCGGACAGCGTGGTCTTTCCAGTGCCAGAAAGTCCAAAGAAAATCGCAGTGTCTCCTTCTTTTCCCACATTGGCGGAGCAGTGCATAGAGAGCACATTCCATTGATGAGGAAGAATAAAGTTGAGGACAGAAAAAATTCCCTTTTTCATCTCTCCGGTGTATCCTGTTCCCCCGATCAAAATCATGCGCTTGCTCAGGTTGATGATTGAAAAATTGGGATTCTTAACTCCATCGACCTCAGGATCTGCCTCAAATTCGGGTGCACAAAGGATGGTGAAGTCGTGCTGAAAATTATTCAGTTCTCGTTCGTCGGGACGAAGAAACATGTTGGCGCAAAAGAGATTGTGCCAAGCCAGTGTATTCACGACACGGATGTTTAATCGGTAATCTGGATCTGCTCCTGCGAAGGCATCTCGTACGTAGAGGTCCTTTGAAGCTAAAAAACGCTCCATTTTTTCATGCAGTCGATCGAATTGGGCTTCTGAAATGGGAATGTTGACATCTCCCCACCAAACTGATTCCTGGGTTAGTTCATCTTTCACAATGTACCGGTCTTTAGGCGACCGACCTGTAAAGGTTCCTGTATCAGCCATAAAGGCTCCTGTGGACGTCAAAGATCCTTCCTTCCTGGCGAGTGCATGCTCGATTAATTCGGCAGGGGAAAGATTGAAAAAGACCTTTCTTTCGGAATCTTCCTGAAGGAAAGAAAGGAGAGAGGATTTGTGTTCCAGAACGGGGTTCTGCATAGCAATTTGGGTTTATATACTGAAAATAGGTGAACCAAAATTAGCAATGAATCTGAAAACGAACGAATAAAAATGTCCTTTTTTTGGCTTCTCAATCGATTTCCTTAAGATTTCCAAAAATTATTTGGTGAAGGATTTTGACTTTAAATTTTTGATTGAAAAGGCATGGAAAATCAATTTACTAAAGCGAAAAGATTGCCGCTGCTACAGGCCTTTTTTGCAATGAAGTGACAAAATAGTTTATCATTGTAAAATAAATTAAACCCAAATTTTCATTCACTTGGAAAATCAAACAACCTCTGAATTTGGCGGACAAACAGCCTTTGGACATCCAAAGGGCCTGATGACCCTCTTCTTTACTGAAATGTGGGAGCGCTTCAGCTACTATGGCATGCGAGCCCTTTTAATACTATTTATGACCAAGGCTATTGTAGATGGAGGTCTTGGATTTGATGATAAAACAGCCGGAGCGGTCTATGGACTTTATACCATGGGAGTTTACCTGTTGGCATTGCCTGGAGGATGGCTGGCTGACCGGCTATTTGGATTGAAAAAATCCGTATGGTACGGTGGTATCATCATTGCCTTGGGCCACTTTATGATGGCATTGCCAGGGATTCAAACTTGGATTACAGGGGTATCAGAGGTCAAAGAAAGTCTGAGTACTTTGGATACCACTTCCTTTTTTCTAGGGCTTATTTTGATCGTTCTGGGGACTGGCCTGCTAAAGCCAAACATCAGCTCGATCGTTGGTCAGCTTTATCCTGCCGGCAGCTCCAAGCGAGATGCTGGTTTTTCTATCTTCTACATGGGCATCAATATTGGCGGATTTATCGCGCCAATTGCCTGTTCAACTGTAGCCGAATATGATATGCACCTTGGTTTTGGATTAGCAGGTTTGGGAATGGTGTTTGGTTTGATTCAATACAAACTAACAGGAGGTGCTTTGGAAGGATATGGTGAAGCACCTGTAGTGGTGTCAACTACTGAAAAAGCAGCTCAGAAAAAGCTTAGATCTATCACCTCGATCATTGGATTGATTGGGGCTGCTTTAGTTGCGGTATTGTTCACTGGAGTGATTCCTATCAATGCTTCTGCCATTGCGGGTGCTTCAGGCTCAGTCATTGCGGTGGTAGCGTTTGGATACTTAGGCTATGTGATCTTATTCGGTGGCCTCCAGTCTTCCGACAAAAAGAAAGTAGGCGTAATCGCAGTCTTATTTTTGTTTTCAGCCATGTTCTGGTCAGGTTTTGAGCAGGCAGGTTCTACACTTAATCTATTTGCGGAGCGCTTCACAGATCGGACAATCTTAGGTTGGGATATTCCAACCGGTTATTTCCAATCGATCAATTCCTTGTTCATTATCATTTTTGCTCCGTTTTTTGCCGCTCTTTGGGTGTGGTTGGGTAGAAAAAATCTTGAACCAAGTTCTCCTCTCAAATTCACCTTCGGATTGCTGTTGCTTGGAATTGGATTCTTTGTGATGTATTTCGCTACCAAAATCGCTGCATCTGGTGAACTCGCTGCTCCAAGCTGGTTGATCATTACCTATTTGCTTCACACCTTCGGAGAGTTAAGTTTATCGCCTGTAGGTCTTTCTTTGGTAACCAAACTGGCACCAAAGGGATATGGCGGTCAAATGATGGGTATTTGGTTCTTATCTGTCGCCCTAGGAAACTTGTTTGCAGGTCTGATTGCAGGTGAGGCGAGCGGAGGTTCTGAGGAAGGACTGGCTGCCATGCCAGATCAATTCATGATGATTGTTTACACAGTCATTGGATCGGCAGCAGTTTTGTTCTTGTTGAAACCAATTTTGCGAAAAATGATGGGAGAGGTTCACTAACCTTCTTTTTATCTTCATTTCAAAACACCTGTTTGGTATGCCAAGCAGGTGTTTTTTTTTTACCAATATCTCACTTGTCATGCTTGCTATATTGAGCAAAACGTAGGTTTAAAGTATTGAGGTAGAATGAGCATTTCAAAGCTCTAAGAGATAGAATGAATCTTTGAATTCTTCTCTTCTGAAAATTAGAGTAGAGTTGGTAGAAGAGGGTATAGAAGACTAAGTAGGGATAATTGGATTAGCTCTGAAAGAAATGCAATTCTGAACTTTTAATGAGAGAATTAGAGCAACTAATACCTAATTTTTTTCAGAATTTGAAAGGCCTCGATTTAGAATTATTAATAAACCAGCCCAAATTTTTTGAATATAAAGTGTGCATAAAAAAAGAGGCTGCTCTCTCGAACAGCCTCTTTTAAAATAGGATTTAACTTATTCTTAGTTCAAGAACTCGTCAAAGGTCAAGCTCACAAAGTACATGGTACCTACAGTTGGGTTACCCCAAGCTTGTCTATAACCAGTGCTGTTGAACAAGTTGGTTCCACCCACTTTGATGATCGATTTCAAAGACTTCACCTTGTAGCTCATTTGTGCATCGAATGTACCAAATGCTGGCATTACTGAAAGCTGCTGGGTAGACACAGTAGGAGCTACGAAAGAAGACTGCCAAGCAAATTCACCCTGCCATCTGTAGGAAACAGCAAAACCAAGATTCTTAGCAATTTCTCTGTTTGCAAAGTTGATCACATAACGGTACTCAGGTGTGTTGAAAGAAGGCTGGAAACCAGATTCTGTCAATTCGTCCAAGTTGCTAAGTGTGTTGTAAGACACGTTACCACCGATAGAGTAGTTCTTTGGAAGCTTGTAGTCAGCACCCAAAGCCCATCCCCAAGATCTGATTACCTCAGTTCTGTTTACCGGCATAGAGTATACGTTTCTTGTGTTAGCAGACAATAGGTTCAAACCAAGCGCAGAAGCAGGGTTCTGTGGATTGAAGTTTCTGTCCTGAATCAATACCTGACCTCCGATGAAGTTTTGGAACTGGTTGAAGTAGACATAAGAGTCAATCAACAATCTATTTGCGAAAAGACCTTTGTAACCAATTTCATAAGACTTCACGATTTCAGGTCTGAACGTAGTTGGCTGGTATTTTACCAATTTGTCTTTATTGGCAGCCGCCGCGTTAGCAGGAACCAATTGAGCAGCAATTTGAGGAACGATAGTCGGAACCAATGCAGCGATTGCAGCCGGAGCATTTTGAGGTAAGATTTGTCCCGCCTGGACTTGAGCTGTTACGATTGCTGTAGCTTGCTGAATTGCTAGCTGAGTAGCCTGCTGAATACTAGCCTGATAAACCGGAGAATTTGGTTGGGTAGCGGCCAAAACAGCACCTCCAAATTGTGTCACGTTAGCTAAAGTATACACTGGATTTCCAGAGAAGTTGTAGCGATCTCTGAATAATGGCAAACCGCCAATCAAGCGAGCCTGAGGAGTCACCAGGTCAATGTATTGATCCTGTGTAGTTGGGATACGGAAACCAGTCTGGTAAGAAGCTCTGAAGTTGTGGTTTCCAGCTGAATACACACCGGAAATTCTTGGAGACCACTGTCCTTCGAAGTTTTCGTTTTTGTCATAACGAACAGAGGCTGTCAACTTGAACTTGTCATTGAATAATCTCTTTGAACCCTGAGCATATCCGCCATATTCTACGATGGAAAACTCGTTTCCATTTTCGTCAGTAGCAAACAAGGTCTTTTCTGAGTTCAACTGATAGATTCTATAGTTGGCACCAACTACGAAATCAGCCCATTTAATATCAGCAAACTGATAGGAACCTTCGAAGTGGTAAAGGTTTGTTTTATCTACAAATTGAGCACCTACACCGCTGGCATTTCCTGGGATAGGACGATTTACTACACCATTCTTAGCTGCTTCAAAAGCAGGTGTTCCTGGAACCAATCTGCCCTGATCAGCGAAAGCTC
>CALRRX020000295.1:0-4969 GCA_943370675.1 Reyranella massiliensis 521
CAGAACCCACTTGCGTGGAAAACATCAGGTTGAACTGACGGACATCTGTCCAATTAGATGTGCCGCTGATTGGGCATTTGATACCTTCGTTGGTGATGAGGTCACGCACTCCAGCCAGATCTTCCGCTTCGAGCAATCTCGCCAAAGCAGCGGTCAGGGACTTGGCTTTTTCGACTTGACCTTCATTTTCCAGCTTGGCAGCATGCTCTTCTACAAGCACGTCAGCACGGTAGCGCTTCTTGCTGTCCTTGTTGTCGATCATCGGATCGTTGAATGAGTCCACGTGACCGGAAGCCTTCCAGGTGGTCGGATGCATAAAAATCGCCGCATCGATGCCGACAATGTTGTCAGACACACGGGTCATGGTCTCCCACCACAGGCGCTTGAGGTTGTTTTTCAACTCGACCCCGTAAGCCCCATAATCATAGACTGCCTGTAGGCCGTCGTAGATCTCGGAACTTGGGTACACAAAACCATACTCTTTGGCATGGGAAATAATATCTTTCAGTTGGGCGTTTTCGCCGGGAGTTTCTGTCTTTGCCATAGGTCGCAAAAATAAGGAAACAAATTGATTTCAAGACGGAAGCAAGTGAACCGAAAAGGTGATTTTAGTAGGTATGGCATAAAAAAAGGCCACAAATCCATTGAATTTGCGGCCTTTGAAGGATTGGAGGAGAGTTACCTAAACGTGTACTTAAAGCCTATCCCACCACGGAGATAGCTCCCATAGTCATCGTAAAAGATCGGGGCGGCTTCGATCAGGATTCCAAAATTCTTGTTGTCGAAGGGCTTGATCAGGGCACCAAAAGGAATGGCGAAGTAGGATTCATCGTAGTACCGGTCCTTGCGGGGATGGTAATGGTCAAAAAGACCTAAGCCTAATCCCACATAAGCATTTGCATTGCTTTTTTGGACAAAATTGTAGGCTCCTACGAGCTCCAGGCCAATTTCTCTTCCGAGACCAAGTCGGCCGTCAAAGAAAAATTCTTTGTCTGGATTGGTGCCCACCGTGATGAAATTGCGGGTGTTCTGCAAATTGACCCCAACGCTGACCTGAGCGAAGGAGAAGTGAATGAGTCCCAAGAAAAAGAGGGACGCGAAAAACAGTTTTTTCATGGTAAACAAAGTTGGTTGAACTCAGCATTTGGCAAAGTCCAAGCCAATTTGATCACCAGCCTCCCTCTACTCGGTGGATTTTTCTTCCTTCTTGTGCAGAAATAAACGCCGCTTCGATCAGCTTCAACACGGTAATCGTCTGAGGCAAAGTCACCTGAAGTGGAGCGCTTTGGTTGATGCCATCCGCCACATTTTGATAGAAAATCCGGTAATCTCCATTTTCTGTGGGGAGTGGCAGGGTTTCATTTTCAAAGTATAATTTGCCCCAACGCTCGGCTGGATCTACCCCCCAATTTTCTCCTTCGGGCTTTTTTCCGTCTTTGAAAGCCTGTTCCTGTACATCCAGAAAAAATTTCTGATAGCTTCCTTTTTCACCTAGCAAGATGAATTTGGGTGTGGCGACATTGACCAACACTCCGGCCGTAACTCTTGCTTTGAAACCCGAATAAAAAAGTGAAATATCGAAATAGTCATCTGAAACCGCATCGGTTCGCTGCTTTTGGATATCTGCGAAAATGCTTTCAGGTGCGCCAAAAAGTAAGGCAATCTGATCGATGAGATGCACCCCCAAGTCGTAGGTGATCCCGTTTCCGGGGACGTCTTTTTCTCTCCAGTTTTCTGAAACTTGTGGCCTGAACCGATCAAAATGAGACTCGAGGTATACGAGTCGGCCTAGGGTATTTTCAGCAACCAATTTTTGCAAGGTCCGGTAGTCCCCGTCATAGCGGCGATTGTGAAACACACTGCAAATCAATCCTTTTTCGGAGGCGATTTTTTGAAGTTCCTCTGCTTCCCAGGAGTGGACAGTCACTGGTTTGTCTACCACCACATGTTTACCTGCCAATAGGCATTGCTTGGCCATCGGAAAATGGTGTTCATTTGGAGTGGTGATGCAAATCAGGTCTGCTGCATCTGCTTGGAGGAGGGACTCGAGGCTTTTGAAGGTTTTTACGTGAGGGTATTTTTCTTCACATCTGCTGCCATTTCGCTCTACTACAGCGACAAAATCCAAATCAGGACATACCTCAATCAATGGGGCGTGCATTTTTTCTGCCACAGATCCATAGCCGATCAGGGCGGTTTTGATAGGTTTCCTCATGTGGATGAATTTACAGATTCATTTCGTGAACCTTATTGATAAGGTCCATTAACGAACTGACCTGGAGTTTTTGGTTAATGTTTTTTCGGTGAGTTTCGATCGTCTGCACACTCAAGGAAAGCGTGTCAGCAATATCCTTGTTGGGCATTCCTTCGCTGATCATTTTGAGAATCTGAGCTTCCCTTCTGGAAAGTCGGTATTTTTCTCTAAAAGCATCAAAGAAGGGTGCTTGATTCGATTGCTGAATGATTCGATCAAAATTCTTCACATACCGGCCTTCAAAAACTTCATTGATGGTAAAAATCAATTCATCGGGATCTGCATCCTTGAGTAAAAAGGCATCTGCACCAAGTTTCATGGTCTCTTTAAAAATCTTTTCGTCATCATACATCGAAAGCACAATCACTTTGATGTCTGGATGATGCTTTTTGGTGTGTTTGAGTACTCCAAAGCCGTCAATGATCGGCATGTTGAGATCTGTAAGGATGATATCCACCTCCAAGGTTTCTAAACCTTCCAAAAGTTCTTTTCCATTGGGAAATACGCCCTGAACTTGAAATCCAGAATGCTCCTCAATGAGTCCTTCCAATCCTTTGACAAAAAGCTTATGGTCGTCGGCCAGCGCTACTCGGATCATGTTGGGAGGGTATTGGTGATTTATTGAGAACAAGAATCACGATGAAAGTAGGGAACCGAAACTAAAAAGACAAACTTAAAGTGATATGTGTCCCTTTTCCAAGTACAGATGACATGATAATGGTGCCACCAATGGTTTCCATGCGTTTTTTTAGATTGGTCATTCCACTTCCCTTAGACTGTACTGAAGTGTCAAATCCCCGTCCGTCGTCAATTATTTCAATTTTTCTAAGAGCATTTTCCTTATGAATCTTGATTTGAATCTGATCAGGTGAGGCATGCTTGATCGCGTTGTTTAGACATTCCTGAATGACACGGATCATGACGAGCTTACGTTCTTTAGATAGCTCATTGAAGGAGTGATCCGAGTCAAAAATCGTTTGGCAATATCCGGTGGATTCGATTCGATGTAGTTGCTGCCTTATAAAATCATCAATAGTAATTTCTTCCACCCAATCCAAGTTTAAGGTTTTGGAAAGGGCTCGAACTTCCTTGATGATTTGGTTGATGAATTCTTTTCCTTCAGCCTGTTTTTCGGGCTTGGCGGAATTGAGATTGAGTTTGGCTAAGGAAAGCAGTTGCCCGATGTTATCATGCAATTCCCGCCCCACATGCGCCAAGGTTTCCTGCTGGATTTCATTTTCAATGTTAAGTAAGGTTTTTTCGTGTTCAGCTTTCACCTGATCAAGCCTCTGTCTGTTTTGAACTTGACGCTGACGGTGAAGTACGACCATGGCTACGATGAACGTCCCCATCAAGGCTGCCAGAAAAGTGCCTGAGATTATCAAGAATGCGAGTTCATTATCCTGTTCAAGCATGGACAAGAGTGGTTTTAGGCTTGGGAAAAAACTTTGCCAAAACAAACTTGATCACAATACTCAACATCATAGAAACGTATAGAGCCTGTGAAATATAAACTAATGAATAGTACAGGGGCTCGTTGCTGAAGGCTAAGTACTCAAATGATATTTCGGAAAGGAATACTAAGCTGCTATGAAACAGGGTTAAAGTAATAAACCAAAAGATCCACAATTTCAGGGGATCCAGTTCTATATAAAAGGAATCTGTAATCAAGTCAATAAAGAAAAGACCGCAGGCAAAAATGATAAATGAGTTTCCGATGGCATAAATAGTGGGTTGGAAGCCATAGAGCGGCTCTGTGCCGGTCCATTGGAGTCCAATACAGAGGATTGAAAAAGAAATCAAAAGTCCATAGGTTACTTTTTTTAATTTTCTTCCTTTGATGTGATTCAGAATAATCAGGAGGAATAGGACTTTTGAAATCTGCGAATAGAATAAATTAAATGCCCACATATTCCATCCCTGGAAAGGGCTATCGAATAGCCACTCGTGAATTTTTTGATTGAAAGCTTTATTTACCATAAGGTAGCTTCCAAAATTCTCATAAAAAAATACCAGGGCAAGTAGGATAAAGGGAAGATAATTTTCGGGTTCTCTTTTCTTTGATTGGGGAATTATCAAAAAAAAAGTGATACCCAAAATTCCAATAGATGTAATTGAAATTATATAATAGTACTCAAGGTTATTACGTAAAAATTCAATTAACATATAAAATCAACTTGTTACTGGCAGGTAGGAGGGCAAATGACGCCTCGGTTGTAATAAGTGGCTTCTCCTGATGCATCTGTGATTTCACCTTGGCCATCGCTTGAGGCTGTCATGACCAGGTTTATTCTGCCCACATATTCATCAGGATTAGATGGATGAAGTTTCTTGGCTACTTCTTCTGAGTACTCTGTGAAATAAAACTTGATTCCCTTTGCATTTGGATTAGATAGTATTTCTTCCAAGGTGCTTCGATCAAAAAAAATCCAGTCGGTCTGATTATCTACATCGCCTTTTTTGCCTTTTGCCGGTTTTCCTTTTTTTACCTCCTGATCATACTTCCCCTTCATTTGTTCGAAGTCTGCTTTGCTGATTTTCATAGTTTGTTGATAAAAGTTTGTTTGTTCGTTTGACAGGCAAAAGATACTGGATTTATACAAAACGGGACAAAAAAAGGAGTGAGATTTCTCTCACTCCAATTAACTGTTCAATTTCAGAAATTAAGCTCCTTTTTTGACTTCTTTTTGGGTAGTCTCCTCAGTCTCCAGTTCT
>CALRRX020000296.1:0-4968 GCA_943370675.1 Reyranella massiliensis 521
GACATGTCTACCAAGTATGCAGTAGGTTCTAAGCACAAAGGTGTAGTAAGAAACTTGACTAACTTCGGCCTTTTCCTTGAATTGGAAGAAGGAATCGACGGTTTGGTTCACGTTTCTGACCTTTCTTGGACTAAGAAAATCAAGCATCCTTCTGAGTTTGTTAAAGTAGGAGACGAGCTTAATGTAGCTGTTCTTGAACTTGATGTAGAAAACAGAAGACTTGCTTTGGGTCATAAGCAGTTGGAAGAGAACCCATGGGATACCTTTGAGACAGTTTTCCCTGTAGGTTCAGTTCACAAGTGTACTGTCAATTCTAAAAATGACAAAGGTGCAGTTCTTGAGCTTCCTTACGGACTTGAAGGCTTCGCAACTGTGAAAAACTTGGAGAAAGAAGACGGTTCTCAAGTAGAAATCGGTGAATCTTTGGACTTCAAAGTGACCGAGTTCTCTAAAGACGACAAGAGAATTGTACTTTCCCACACAGCTACTTTCAAAGAGGAAGCTAAAGCAGCTAAAAAAGCAGTTGTAGCAGGCAAGAAGAAAGAAGATTCAGTTGAAATGCCAGCTCAGGCTGAAAAATCAACCTTCGGAGACATCGATGCTCTTGCAGAGTTGAAAGAGAAGATGGAAGGAAAGAAGTAAGATTGAAGACGTAAGACTTTAGATCTTAGACTATAGAAAACGCCGACTGAAAAGTCGGCGTTTTTTTTTATTCCAGACGTGAAGGATTTTTTATAAAAATAAAAAAGCATCCCTTTTGAGGATGCTTTTTGTGGAGGTCGCGAGCGGATTCGAACCGCTGTACAAGGTTTTGCAGACCTCTGCCTAGCCACTCGGCCACGCGACCAATTTATTGGAGTGCAAAGCTAGTTATAATCTTTACTTGAACAAATATTCAACTCCGTTTTTGGAATGTCAATGTCTAAAAAAAAACTTAATAGGATTGATTTAAGATACTTTTTGGTGTTGGAATACTGATAATGAGGACTCTATAAACCAAGTTGAAAATTTCCACTATTTATAATTATTCCAAATAAATTCCTTTGCATATTCTCTCAATCAAGGTATTGTAAATCAATTAAATAGATGAATTTTTATCTCGATTCTCCTAGTTTTCACTCTTTGGAATTCATGTTTGAAAAATTAACCTCCAATAGTACCTTTGCAGGGGTTAATGAGAACCGTATAAACTATTTAATTAGCTAAAATATGTTATCCAAACGCTCGTTAGTAGGGATTCGAATGAATTTCCAGACACTGGCAGTGCTGTTTTTCATGCTGATCGGAGTTTCAGCTTATGCTGTCGATCCGGCAGTGGCAAGCAGTGACGAAGCAATTGCAGCAGGTAAAACCGTCTTCAATGCAAACTGTAAACAATGCCATAAGCTGGACCAGAAAAGTGTAGGTCCCGCCTTGAGAGGTATTTCCGACAGGCAGTCGATTGCATGGGCTAAGAGTTTTATCAAAAACTCTCAAGCAGTAATCGCCTCAGGCGATTCTTACGCTACCGCTCTTTACAAGGAGTATAACAATACCGTGATGCCTTCTCATGAATTTTTGACTGATGGCGATCTGGACAATTTGTTAGCCTACATCGAGTACGGTGATAAAGTTGACCCGGCTGCCGCTGCTGCTCCTGCAGGAGGTGATGCAGGCGCTGGTGCATCAGCAGGTGGAGGTATTCCTACAGAGTATTTGACCGTGATCATCGGTGTGTTGGTAATTGTACTACTTCTAATATTAGTAGTCCTAGGTTTGATCATTTCTGTCCTTACCAAATACATTAACAAACAGGATTTATCAGAAGATGATAAAGAGTTTGTTTCCCAAAAGACCGATATCACCAAAGTTTTCAAGAGTGATGCATTTATTATTGTGGTGACGGCACTTGTTATCGCACTTGTTGCAAAAACAGCCATTGACGGTTTGTATTCAGTAGGTGTACAGCAAGGATATGCACCTGCTCAGCCAATTGCATTTTCACACGCTCTACATGCAGGCCAATATGAGATTGCTTGTCAGTATTGCCACACAGGTGTTGAAATCGGTAAATCAGCCAACATTCCATCTGCCAATATTTGTATGAATTGCCATACGCACATTCAAAATGTGGGAGGAAAAGAGGGTATTTCACCTGAAATTCAAAAAATCTACAATGCCGTTGATTCGAACCAGCCTATCGAATGGGTGAGAGTTCACAACCTACCTGATCTGGCCTACTTCAACCATGCTCAGCACGTAGCTGTTGGCGGAATCGAATGCCAGACTTGTCATGGTCCTATTCAGGAAATGGAAGTGGTAGGTCAGCATAGCTCTTTGACTATGGGCTGGTGTATCGATTGCCACAGACAGACTGAGATTGCTACTGAAGGCAATGTTTACTACGACAAGTTGGTTCAACTCCACTCTACATCCAAAGATGCTTTGAAAGTGAAAGACATCGGTGGTTTGGAGTGTGCTAAGTGCCATTATTAATTCCTTATCCTTTTGCTAATTCATTCCTAGAAATAAAATGAAGGAAAATAAAAAAACCTACTGGAAAGGGCTCGAGCAACTCAGCAACGATCCAGAGTTTGTAAAGCATGCTGACAGGGAGTTTCCAGAGCTTCCAACGACTCTATCAGATGAAGGCAGCGCTTCAAGAAGGGACTTTCTTAAAGTAATGGGTTTCAGCTTAGCCGCTGCATCCCTTGCTGCTTGTGAAGCTCCTGTAAGAAAGGCGATTCCTTATGTGAATAAGCCGGTGGATATTAATCCATCCATTCCAAACTATTATGCTTCAACATTTGCCTCAGGTGGTGATTATGCCGCTGTAGTGGTGAAGACAAGAGAAGGTCGTCCCATCAAAATTGATGGAAACGATCTTTCTCCTATAAATAAGGGTAAAGTAAACGCCATTGTAGAAGCTTCTGTGCTATCTCTTTACGATAAGCAGAGAGTAACAGGACCGATGGTAGCTGGTGCCAAATCCGACTGGAAGACAGTAGATGAGCAAGTGAAGTCTAAATTGGCATCTTCAGGAACTGTTAAAGTTGTTGCTAACACCATTTTATCTCCAACTACAGAGAAAGCTATCCAAGAATTTGGAGTTGCTTTTGGTGGTGCAGAGGTAATCACTTACGATCCTATCTCTAACTATGGTATTGCCAAAGCAGCAGAGACTTTCTATGGTCAGGCAGTAATTCCTTCCTACCATTTTGATAAGGCTAAAACGATAGTTTCTTTCGGGGCTGACTTTTTGGGAACATGGATCTCCCCAATTGAATTTGCCGCTGCTTATGCCAAGACGAGAAAAATCAGTAAAGAAAAAGCTGAAATGTCTCGTCATTACCAGTTTGAATCAAACTTGTCTTTGACTGGTGCGAATGCAGATTACAGGACTCCAATCAAAGCTTCTCAATCTGGACTAGCCGTGTTGGCGCTTTACAATGCCATTGCATCTAAAGCAGGTGCTGCTACTTTTTCTGCTCCTAAAGTAGAAATCGCTAACCTTGATAAGGCGGCAAATGATCTATTGGCTGCTAAAGGCGCTTCTTTGGTCGTTTCTGGTTCAAATGATCCAAACGTACAGGTAGTAGTTAACGCCATTAACGAACTCCTTGGAAACAATGGCGCTACGGTTGATTTTTCAAATCCTGTACACTTCAGAAAAGGTAATGATGCCCGCATGAATCAGTTCATTGCTGAATTAAAAAGCGGACAGGTTGGAACAGTTATTTTTTATAACTGTAACCCAGTATACGACCACGCTAAAGGTGCTGAAATTGCTGAGGGTATTTCCAAAGCTAAATTGAGTATTGCTACCAATGGCACTCTTGACGAAACATCTTCATTGGTACAGGTAGTAGCTCCTGATCATCACTTCCTAGAGTCTTGGAATGATTTTCAGCCTAAGAAAGGACATTATTCCCTAGCTCAGCCTACCATTTCTCCTTTGTTTGATACACGGCAGGCGCAGGATTCTTTCCTGACTTGGTCTGGATCAACTACAAATTATTACGACTATCTGCAGGCAAATTGGAATGCAACACTTTATCCAATATTGGGTGGAGGTGTTTCGTTCCAAGAGTTCTGGGATAGATCATTGTTCAATGGCGTAATTGCTGTTGAATCTACTCCTGCTGCAGTAGCACCTATTGGTGACGCTTCTGTCGCCGCTGCTGAAGTAGCCAAAGCATACAAAGCAGATAATGCAGGTGCAGAATTGGTGATCTATTCTAAAGTTGGAATCGGTAACGGTACGTTCGCAAATAATCCATGGCTTCAGGAAATGCCTGATCCTATTACCAAGGCAACTTGGGATAACTACCTGACTGTTTCTCAAAAGTGGGCATCTGAAAATGGTGTTACCATGATTGAAGAAAATACTAAGAAAGCCCAAATCTCTGTAAATGGTAAGACTTTGATTGTTCCTATTTTGGTTCAGCCTGGTCAAGCTAACGGTACTTTTGGATTAGCATTGGGTTATGGTAGAACCAAAGCTGGTCGTGTGGCTGATGGCGTTGGTGTAAATGCCTACGATCTTCTTGATGCCTCTAAAGGCTTTGTAAATTTTGATATTACATCTGGTGTTGAGGTTGCTGTTACAGCGGATTCCTATAAGATCGCTCGTACACAAACGCATCAGACTTTTATGGCACGTGAAAACGTGATCCAAGAAGCTACACTTGCAGAATACAAAACTGATGCTTCAGCAGGTCGCTACAAACCTGAGATTTTTAAAGATGGTGAGTTTGTAAAGCCTTCTAAAATTTCTCTCTGGAGTGGTCATAAGTATAGCCAGCATCACTGGGGTCTTGCGATTGACATGAACTCATGTATTGGTTGTGGCGCTTGTACAGTTGCTTGTCAAGTTGAAAACAACGTGGCCGTAGTAGGAAAGCAGGAAGTGTTGAACAGAAGAGAAATGGCATGGATCAGAATTGATCGATACTATTCTTCTGACGCAGCGGCTGATGATTTGAGCGG
>CALRRX020000297.1:0-4967 GCA_943370675.1 Reyranella massiliensis 521
CTGATACCAGGTAGGTTAACATAGTTACCTCCACCGCCAAACAAGGCTCTTGAAGCAAAGTTTCCAATGCTTGAGTTACCTGTGATACCGTAGGAAGCTCTAATTTTCAAATCATCAACCCACGTTACATCTTTCATGAAATCTTCAGACGAAATTCGGTAAGCAAGAGCTCCTGAATAGAATAAACCCCATCTGTTGTTAGCACCGAATCTAGAAGATCCGTCATAACGAGCTGTCGCAGTAGCCAAATACTTGTCTTTGTAGTCATATTTCGCATTTGCAAAGAATGAACCCACTTTCCAAGTAGTGTAGGCACCACCTACAGAAAAAGGAGTCGCTGCATTTTGTAAGCTTCTAAACAAACCATTTGGGAAACCCTGCCCTTGAGCGGTAAATTCTTCGTTTTCCTCAACACGAAATTCGGTACCTGCCAACACGTTTACACTGTGTACTTTATTGAAAGTATTAGTGTATGTAATGGTATGGTTGGTGTTCCAGTTAAGCAATGTACGGCTAGCAACCGTTGCTGAACCACCTGTTGGAGCAAATTGAGGAACTCGGGCATCTCTGTAGTTATCATCTCTAGCTACCGCATAATCAATACCCACGAAAGATCTCCATCTTAACTTGTCACTAATCTTATAATTAGCAGCAAAGCTGGAAACTGTCTGATTTCTTACAAGCTTTCTTGTCTCAAATTCCACGGATTGAACCAAGTTATATCCAAATGTACCTGGAAGTGGAGCATTGTAAGTACCGTCTTCTCTGAAAATTGGTTGGTTTGGCAGGGTAAACAATGCCGCAAAGAATGGAGAGTTGATGAACGCACCATCGGCAATCGCACCATTCTGAGTGGTCGTCGCCAAACTCATATTTACATCAAAAGACAATCGGTCATTTGCTTTGTGATCCAAGTTCAAACGAACAGTACCTCTTTCGAAATCGGATTTGATCACCTGACCTTCGTTAAGGTTGTAAGAAGCACTTAGGAAGAACTTTGTTTTTTCATCACCACCATTGGCACTGAAGTCTACAATTCGGCTCTTACCAGTTCTGTACACAGCTTCTTGCCAATCGGTATTTTGAACAGTAGCAGGATCACCGTAAATGTTAACGGCCAACTGTCTGGCATTGTCCAAAGAAGTACCGTTTGTAGCACTTGGTCCTAATCTTCTAAATCTATTTTGGAAAGCCTCAATTTTCATAGTAGCGAGTTCAGGAGCAGTCAAGGTTGGGATTACTTTGATTGCTTCTACTGTACCTTCCTGCAAAGAGAGGTTAAATTGTGTTTTACCTGCTTTACCTTTTTTGGTAGTAATAATTACTACACCGTTAGCAGCTTGTGCACCATAGATCGCAGCAGTAGCGGCGTCTTTCAATACTTCGATTGACTGAATGTCATTCGGGTTGATGGAGTTCAGAAGGTTGTTTGATGCTTGTCCACCCAATGCACCAGAAGCAACTTGTACCCCGTCAACGATGTAAAGTGGATCGCTACCCGCATTGATAGAACCTACACCTCTTACTCGTACGTTGATACCACCACCTGGAGCTCCGGAAGTCGCAGTAACCTGCACACCAGCCGCGCGACCTTGCAACGCTCTGTCAAAAGATTGAACAGGCATGTTTTCAATGGCTTCACCTTTAACGGAAGCAATTGAACCTGTCACTTCTCTCTTAGGAGTAGCACCATAGCCTACGATCACAACCTCACTTAAGGCAGTCACGTCTGGATCAAGTGAAACGTCGATTTTTGTTCTCGTTCCGATTGACTGCTCTTGGGTAAGAAGTCCAACGAAACTAAAAACTAGAATCCTACTTCCCTCTGGAACCTCCAAAGAGTACATACCGTCAATATCCGTAGCGACTCCTATCGAAGTCCCTTTCACGGTTACTGATGCGCCTGGAATCGGCAATCCATCTTCATTGGATTTTACCGTACCAGTGATCACACGACTCTGTGCAAATGCTACCGCACTTGCAAAAAGAAGCATGAGTCCTAGAAGTAAAACTTTCCTCATATTGGTTAGATTTTGGTTTAATAAACTCAATGATATTTCGAAAAACCGAATATCTCAAATGGGATACAAAAAATAAGAGGTAAAAGTTTATTCCTAAACCAACACTTAAATAAGGATTTTAAGGCCTAAATCAGAACATAATTTTGTTTTTAAACAATCTAAAAATCAATCCATTCCTTTATTCTGTTAATTCAATGTTAACAAAAGTTAATTTTTCAATTTTTTTTTAAACCGTTCGTAAAAAAATCACCTTCATCACAGGTGGATTTTCAAAATCCGAAAACTCAAATCTGAAAAAATTCATTTTATCCTTCTTTAAATGAAACCTTGACAAGGCTTAAAATCACTTTTTAGGAAAAAATAAAACAATATTTCGAGAGTTTGAAATATATGATAAATAGTATACTGCTATCCTTATATATAAAATAGAATAGCATAGACAAAACCCATATATCAAAATTAAATTTTGATTATAGTACTTTAATTGTAATTCTTCGGTTGAGGGCTTGATTCTCAGCTGTTGAATTAGGCACCATAGGTTCTTTGTCTCCTTTGCCCTCTACTAAAACACGACCAGGATGTAAACCCGCATTTACTAAAAATTGCTGAACACTTTTTGCACGCTGCAGACTCAGCGTTTGATTGTAGGCAGTACTTCCCACATTATCCGTGTGGCCGGAAATTAGGATGTTTACGTTTGGATTTTCAAGCAAAAACTTCTGAAGTCTCTTCAAGGAAGAAAGCGATTCAGGCTTGAGATCAAATTTATCGAAATCAAAAAATACGTTTTCAAACACAAACTCCTCTCCCGAGGAAACAGGCACCAACTCCACTTTCAGATCTTTTACATTCTTGATCTTATCACGCTCTACATTGTAAATCTTCGGCAAATATCCCTGCTTCTCTACATACAACCCGGAAATTGCCTTGTCTGGATATAGCATCATAAAATCACCCGTTTTTCCATCCGACTGAAACTGATAAAGCGTACTGTCATTGGTGAGTGAAACCAAGGAGAGCGTTGCGCTGATAGGCTGGCCAGTTTTTGCATTGAAAACCTTGCCTTCAGTGACCGTGAGGTTTTCACCAATGTAGATTTCCTCAGGAAACTTAAACCGATAAAGCAAAGACCTATCTTTGGTTCCATTGGAAGTATTCAATTCGGTGTAGTAGGCGTAATCTTTCTTTGCTGTGATGAAAAGTGCAACTTGATCCAATTGATCATTGATAGGCAAACCAAGATTTTCAGGAGCGTGAAAAACGCCATTCTTCACCCTGGAAAGAAAAATATCCATTCCCCCAAACCCCTGATGCCCATCAGAAGCAAAAAACAGAATCTCATTATTAAAAAACATAAAGGGAGAAATCTCATCTTTTTGAGTATTGACTATAGCCCCAAGATTCTTGGCTTCAGACCAAGTACCATCCATCTGCCGAACGGTATACCAAATGTCATTACCTCCATAACCTCCTTTACGATTCGAAGAGAAAAAAAGAACCCTTCCATCTGCTGAGAGCGAGGGTTGAGATTCCCAAGATCTGGAATTAACCTTAGGTCCCATATTGGTTGGCCTTTGCCAAGCACCATTAATACGATAGGCCACATATAAGTCACAGCTACCTTGTGAATCAGGTGCATCACAGGATGTGTATATCAAAATATTCCCATCTGCTGTGATGGAACAGGTCCCTTCATTATAAGGAGAATTGATAGTCTGAGCAATACTCTGAGGCTTGGTCCATCCTCCTGAATTGGTAAGAAAGGCAGTATAAATATCCTCTTTGTCAAAATTTCCCGTACCATCTCGTTTGGTAAACAAAATCTGCTCCCCATCTGCCGTCAAAACGGGAAAATACTGAAGCTGAAACTCATTGAGTGGAGTAAGAAGAATCTCCTTTTGAATCGTCTGTACTTTATCTAATTGAGAACTGAGAAACTCAATTTTCTCTTTCATTTGAACGTAATACAGGTTTTTCTTGAACCCTTCATCAAACAAAGGATCTACCTCTTGAAATTGCCGGTAAGCCTCTGTAAATTTTCCCTGCTTTAAATATAGGTTTGTGAAAAGCCAGCCAAAGTCAGCCACATTCTTAGGCTTGGCATTTTTTCCTGCCAGTTTGGCCTTCCCCTGCAATCCGATTTTCTCTGCCTCTTCTAGATTCCCTATAGTCATCAATACTTGGGATGCCTTGACATAGGCTTCTAAAAAAGAAGCCTCCCGGGTGATTGCGGATTTATAACTCACCAAGGCCTCCTCATATTTCCGTAATGCTGTCAATTCCTCACCTTCTTGAAAAAGTTTAATGGCCCTACCATCTATAATTGAATAGGTCTGCCCTTGAGCAGAAAAGATGAGAGAAACTAGAAGTAATAAGGAGAGAACAGGGCGCATGGACTCAGGGGATGTCCATAAATTTATGCGTTTGCAGGGATATTTTCCAAGTCGGGTGATTTTTCACGTATTCGATGATCTCGGAAGTAAACTTTTCTGCCTTGCTCCACTCAGGCTGAAGGCGGAGTTCACAAGCAGAATTCACCAACTTAGCATGCTCCTCTGCAAAGGAAAAATCACTCTTATTATAGATGACTACTTTCAGTTCGTCCGCCTCAGCATAGATGGAAGGATGAGGTTTCTTGAATTTTTTGGGAGAAAAGCACACCCAGTCAAAGTCTCCCGAAAAAGGATGGGCACCGGAAGTTTCGATATTGGTCGTAAAGCCTTTTTCCTTCAACAGCTTGGTCAGAGGATCCAGATTGTACATCAGAGGCTCTCCTCCGGTGATGACGACCAGTCTTCCCGGAAAAGCCAAGGCTTCTTCTACGATTTGCTCAATGGAAAGAACAGGCCACTTGGCAGCTTCCCAACTTTCCTTGACATCGCACCATACGCAACCCACATCACAGCCTCCCAGCCGAATGAAATATGCTGGGTGTCCGGTAAATCT